>JAJFUG010000075.1 GCA_021372515.1 bacterium | reverse complement strand
GCATCCATGAACAAAGAGCACTTTCCTTTTTCTAGCGAATACCAAATCCGGCTTTCCTGGCAAATTAATATCATGTAATCTATATCTGTATCCCATTTTAAAGACAAAACGCCTTACTGCCAATTCCGGTTTTGTGTCACGGTCATGAACCATCTGCATTGTAAATTTTCTCTGCTCATGACTAAGATTATCTGTCCCGCCACCTCCCACTTTTTCCATAATGCCCCTTGTCGTGTATTGTTCCTTTGAAAGAATCTTAAAACAAAGCCCGCCCCCCGGCAAGACCGTCGCTCGACACCTCCGGCTTACGGCTCACCCTTGCCAGCCGGGGCCGGCTTGCTTACTTTATTACATACCGTGATTTGGCAGTAATTTGGGGCAAAACGGTCCAGCCGTGGCCAGGGCCTCGGAGGAGGAGCATGACCGACCAGCCGAAAGAAACCTCCCCCGTCAGGCCGCTGCGCGTGGTGATGGTCACCGGGGCCTATTTCCCGGAAATCTCCGGTGCGGGCCTGCAGTGCCGCAGCCTGATCCGGGCCGCGAACGGCGATGGCTTGCTGTTCAGCGTGGTCACCACCTGCCTGGAGCGCGGCCTGCCGTTCCGCGGGAGTGTGGACAGTGTCCCGGTCTACCGTCTGCCGGTCGGCAGCGCCAACCCCGGCGCCCTGACTTTCCTGCGCTGGCTGCCGCGGCTGGTCTGGCTGAAATGGTGTGTTTTCCTGCGGGCGGACATAATCCACCTGCACGGGTTCAGCCGCAAGAGCTGGCTGTTCGTGCTGTTCAGGCTCTGGCCCGGCAAGCGGGTGCTGCTCAAGCTGACCAGCCTGGGCGAGGACGACCCGGCCTCGATCCGCAAACGCGGGGCTCTGTCGCGCCTGTTCTACTCCCTGGCCGACCGCTACCTGGCGCCGGGGGAGGCCCTGGCGCGGGCCTATCTGGCCAGCGGGTTCCCGGAAGCCAAACTGGTGCGCCTGCCCAACGGGGTGGACACCGACCGTTTCCGCCCGGCCGAGCGCGAGGAGCGCCTGGCCCTGCGCGCACAGCTCGGCCTTCCGCTGGAGGGGGTGCTGGTGCTGTCCGTGGGCCATTTCTCGGAAGAGAAACGCCCGCACCTGACGGCCGAGTGCTGGAGCTGTCTGGGGGACGGCCCGCTGAGCCTGGTGATGATCGGGCGGACCGCGGAGGGCTCCTACGAGGTGGACCCGCGGGCCGTGGAGCGAGTGCGCGCCGCCGCCGCCAAACCTGGACGGCCCGGCGAGTTGGTTCTGGTGGAGAGCACGTCGCGGATCGAGGACTACTACCGCGCCGCGGATATATTCGTGCTGAGCTCGGTGCGAGAGGGCCAGCCCAACGCCCTGCTCGAGGCGATGGCCTGCGGCCTGGCCTGCGCCGCCTCGCGCCTGGAGGGCGTCACCGACAGCCTTCTGGAGGACGGCGGCGCGGGGCTGCTGTTCGAGCCGGACAACGCCCGCGCTCTGTGCTCCGCCCTCGAACGTCTGGCCGACAACCCGACCCTGCGCGAGATCCTGGGCCGCCGCGCCCGCGAGGTTGTGCTGGCCGGCTACGCAATGGAGGAGGTCGCCGCGCGCTACCGCAACCTGTGTTTCGGGCTGTATGGGCGCGACACTGCAGAGCAATGACCATCGCTCCCCCTGGAGCGAGCCTGAACATACCGGAGGCTTCACCTTTCCGTTACAACCTGAACAGGGGTACAGATAATGAGTGCCAGAACCAAAAAGGATTTCCTCAAGTCCACGGTCGACCATATCGACATCACCCGTTTCCCGGACGTGGTGCCGCTGGTCGAGGCGATGGGCCGCACCGCGTTCCAGGCCCGCAACCTGGCCCGCGCGGCCGGAATCTACGACCGCATGCTGCGTGACCCGGACTGCACGGTGATCCTCTGCCTGGCCGGCTCGCTGATCAGCGCGGGGCTGAAGACCGCGATCCAGACCCTGGTGCGCGACCGTATGGTGGATGCCATCGTCTCCACCGGCGCCAACATCGTGGACCAGGATTTCTTCGAGGGCCTGGGGTTCCGTCACTACCTGGGCACCCCGTTCGTGGATGACTCCGAGCTGCGCGAGCTGCACATCGACCGCATCTACGACACCTACATCGACGAGGACGAGCTGCGCGAGTGCGACGAGACCGTGGGCCGCATCGCCGACAGCCTGGAGCCGCGGCCCTATTCCTCGCGCGAGATCATCGCCGAGATGGGCCGTTTCCTGGAATCCGAGGGCAAGGGCGAGGGCTCGATCGTGCTGGAGGCGTTCCGCAGGGACGTGCCCATTTTCTGCCCGGCTTTCTCCGACTGCAGCGCCGGGTTCGGCCTGGTCGCACACCAGTACAAGCGCCAGGGAGTGAACTGCGTCTCCCTCGACTCGGCCAAGGATTTCCTGGAGCTGACCCGGATCAAGATGGAATCGAAAGAGACCGGCCTGCTGATGCTCGGCGGCGGCGTGCCCAAGAATTTCGCCCAGGATATCGTGGTGGCCGCGGATGTGCTGGGCACGGACGCCCCGATGCACAAGTACGCGATCCAGCTCACCGTGGCCGATGAGCGCGACGGCGCCCTGAGCGGCTCCACGCTCAAGGAGGCCAGCAGTTGGGGCAAGGTGGACACGGTGTTCGAGCAGATGGTCTACGGCGAGGCCACGGTGACTTTCCCGCTGTTGGCCGGGTACGCCTGGCACAAGAAAGGCTGGGCTGCCCGCGCCGAGCGCCGCTGCGCCAAACTGTTCGCCGCGGCGGGCGCCCGCGCCTGAATTCGTTTGAGAGACCGGGGGAGCTATGGACCCGCGGATTGTATTCCTGCGGCGGCTGCGCCTGGGGCCGGACCCGGCAATGCGCGGTTTCACCTACGGCCGGGTCCTCGGCTGGGAGGAGTATGGCAGGGTGCGCCGGGGGCTGGTTCCCCTGAGTTCTGAAGATAAGTGGCTGGTTGCGGTCCGCGGCGGCGAGCTGAGCTTTTTCCGCAGCGGGGATGGCACCCTGGTCTACCGGGCGGAGTTCGTTAACGCCGAGGGCGCTTTCAGAGCCGAGACGGCCCAGGTCAACGCCTGCGCGGAGCAGGTGGCCCCGCTGCCGGATACGTGCGAGGCCGCCCTGCTGGACTGCCTGATCGACCGTCTGCTTCTCGGGCGGCCCGCACCCTTTCCGGCCCTGCCGGGGGTCGGCGGCGAGAGCGCAGGTCTGATCGAGCGGCTCTGGCTGGGGCGTGCGGCGCTGAGAGATAGTACCGTAAAACAATTTTAATGTAGGGGCGGCCCCCCGTGGCCGCCTGGATTCGCAGGGCAGGCACAGGGACCTGCCCCTGCATTCCTGCAAGCGGCTTCAATCTCCGGGAAAAACCTATTGGGAGGGCCATTGTCCATTCCGTTCATGAACCTCAAGCGGCAGAACGGCGCCCTGCGCGAGGAGCTGCTGGCCGCCGCCGCGCGGGTGATCGAGCACGGGGCGTTCATCCAGGGCCCGGAGGTCAAGGCGTTCGAGGCGGCCTACGCCGCTTTCCAGGGGACAGCCCATTGCGTGGCCTGCAGCAACGGCACCAGCGCGTTGCACCTGGCCCTGGCCGCGGCCGGGGTCGGCCCGGGCGATGAGGTGATCACAGTGCCCAACAGCTTCGTGGCCACGTCCGAGGCGGTCCTGCACTGCGGAGCCCGCCCGGTGTTCGTGGATGTCAGGCCGGACACCCTGCTCATGGACCCGGCCCGGCTTGAAGCGGCGATCACCCCGCGCACCAGGGCCATCCTGCCGGTGCACCTCTACGGTTGCCTGGCCCCGATGGATAAGATTTGCGCCATTGCAGCGCGGCACAACCTGCTCGTGGTGGAGGACGCGGCCCAGGCGCAGGGGGCGGAGCTCGGCGGCAAGCGGGCCGGCACGTTCGGGCTGGCCGCGGGTTTCAGCTTTTATCCCGGCAAGAACCTGGGCGCCCTGGGCGATGCCGGCGCGGTGGTGACCTCGGACGAGGCCCTGGCCGAGAAGATGCGCCTTCTGCGCAACCACGGCGCCGTGCAGAAATACTGGCATGAGATTCCGGGCTACAATTACCGCATGGATAGTATCACCGCGGCGTTCCTGTCGGTCAAGCTGCCGCACCTGGAGCGCTGGACCGAGCTACGCCGGGCCAGGGCTGCGCTGTATGCGCAGGAGCTTGCTGGCTCGGGCCTCGAGCTGCCGGTGGAGCCCGCCGGGGCGCGTCATGTCTGGTACGTGTACGCGGTGCGCAGCGAGCGCCGCGACAACCTGGCCGCATACCTGAAAGAACGCGGGATCGACACGGTGATCCACTACCCGCTG
>JAJFUG010000074.1 GCA_021372515.1 bacterium | reverse complement strand
CGCACCGCTACGGGTCAGGGCGTACAGGTAGCCGTCCTTCGAGCCGACATACACCGAGCCGTCCACATCCACCGCGGGGGATGAGACCACGGCGCCGCCGGTCTCGTAGCTCCACTTGAGCTGGCCGTTCGGGTAGAGGGCGTAAATTTTCTTGTCGCCCGAGCCGAAAAACAGCACCCCGTTACGGTCGGCGGCGGGCGAGGACAGGATCGGTCCGCCGGTGTTGAAAGTCCACTTCTCCTCGCTGTTGAACCCCGGGCCCATGCCGGCGATGAACTTGCCGTTCAGGCGGCCGACGAAGAAGACGCCCATGCTGTCCATCAGCTGGGCGCTTTTTACGATGAACTCATCCGCCGCAACGGCCGGATCGGGCGCGGTGATGCCCGGTATGACACTGGTTCCCTCATCCGCCAGGGCGGGCAGGGACTGGCTAAGGATACAAACGGCGAGGCAGAGGCTGAACAGTATCTTTGGGAATCGCATGGCAGATCTCCGGTTAAGCCTTCAGGCTTGAAAGGCGATGGACAGATGCAACAACGGGACCCATCACGGAAGATTTCGGGTCATGTCAACCTCCTTTCCGGCGGCAGCCGGAGAAGTACAAGTTGACAATCCCTGCCGAGTGGAGTATAAATGAAATGCGTGGTCTCGACAGAGATCGCGTGACTGGCCCGTTCCGTACTCAGTTGATCAGGACTGTGCGGGGCGGGCCTTTTTGTGATTGCAGGATTGACTTTCATAACATTCTTTACCTTCTTTACTGGAATCATAATCCAGGTTTCCTCTCCTGTCAAGAGATTATGATTATTTTTTTGCAATTATCCGGAAGAGGAATTCAAGGCAGGGCTTGAGCTTGGGTCGCGTCCGGCTCAGCGGCTGAACCGGCGGCGGTATTCCAGGGGGGCCAGGCCGGTGACGGCCTTGAAGCGGCGGCTGAAATGGAAGGGGTCGGAGTAGCCCAGGCGGAGCGCCACCTCGGCCACACAGAGTCCGGAGCCGCAGAGCAGCTCGCAGGCGTGCTGGACTTTCAGCCGGTCGATGTAGCTCTTGGGAAGGTAGCCGGTGGTCTTGAGAAACAGACGGCGGAACTGGCTGACACTCAGGTTGCAGAGCTCGGCCATCTGCGGGGCGGTCCACCAGCGCTCGGGGTTGGAGCGGAGCAGGCCGAGCAGGTTGTCGATGGAGGCGTGCGACTGCCTGGGGCGGGCGGCCAGGCGCTCGAAATACAGCTCGACCAGCAGGCACTGGAGCATCAGGTTGGCCTTGATCTGGGCCGGGAACGAGGGGTCGGCGGCCTGCTCGATGATCGGCAGAAGGCGCCGGGTGGGGCCGATGTCGATCACACCGTCCCGGATCACCCCCGAGCGGTAGAGGTGGTCGGCGACCGGCCCGCAGAAACAGAGCGCGTCCTGCACGTACTCCGTGCCCGTGCCGGCGTAGTCCTGCACGAACCCCGGCGTGCTGAGCATGGCCTGGCCTTTTTCCACCGGCATGAGTGTCTGCTCGGTGCTCCAGTACCAGCCTGCCCCCTCGATCAGGTGCGACAGCCCGTAGAACTGGAAATAGCGCGGGCAGATATACTCGCGCGGTACGAACCGACGGTGGTTGAGGGTGGAGAATATGCGCAGGCCCGAATCCCGGTGGATCGATTGCTCGCCCGCGGGCACCCGGTGCACGATCAGGTCGTTCTCCAGGCCGACCGGGTTGAGCGTGGGGTCGGGGAAATTACGCTTCTTTGGGGCATAGATAATGGTCGTTTTATCCATTCCAATTCCCAAGGACAGGGTTTATCTATTGAAAAAATAATTGCAGACCCGCCTTAAGCAATGATCTTTTTATCCAAATAAACACATCAAGTCCACGGACCCCACATGGGAACTCTGAGCGCACTCGACTGGGCGGTGGTGGCGGGCTATTTCCTGCTGATCTACGTGGTGAGCTATCTGTCCACGCGCGGCAAAGGCCGTCAGAGCGACGCCGCCGGCTATTTCCTGGCCGGCAAGGACTGCGGCTGGTTCGTGATCGGGGCCTCGCTTTTCGCCTCCGCCATCGGCAGCGAGCATCTGGTGGGCCTGGCCGGGGCCGGGGCGGCCCGCGGGGTGGCGGTGAGCCATTTCGAGATCATGGCCTGTTTCTGCCTGCTGGTGCTGGGCTGGCTGTTCGTCCCGTTCTACCTGCGCAGCGGGGTGTTCACCATGCCGGAGTTCCTGGAGCTGCGCTACGGGCGGGGGGCGCGGACCTACCTGGCCGTGATATCCATCGTGGGCTACGTGCTGACCAAGATATCGGTCACCATCGCCGCCGGGGGGATCGTGTTCCAGACCCTGATGGGGCTGGATTTCTGGACCGGCGCGGTGCTGATCGTGGTCGCCACCGGCGTTTACACCGTGTTCGGGGGCCTCCGGGCGGTGCTCTACACGGACATGATCCAGATGTTCGTGTTCATCGGCGGGGCGGTGCTGGTCACCCTGGCCGGTCTGGACCGTCTGGGCGGCGTGCACGAGCTGACCCGGAGCGTGGGGCCCGAGTTTTTCAACCTCTGGAAACCGATGAGCGACCCGGAATACCCCTGGACCGGCATTATCTTCGGCATCCCGGTGCTGGGCCTCTGGTACTGGTGCACGGACCAGTTCATCGTGCAGCGGGTGCTGGCCGCCTCGGATGTGCGTCAGGCCCGCCTGGGGACAATCTTCGCCGGCTATCTCAAACTGCTGCCGCTCTTTATCTTCGTGCTGCCCGGCATAATCGCCCTGGCCCTGTCGCGTAGCGGGGCGCTGCACCTGGAGAGCACCGACAGCGCCCTGCCGGCCATGATCGGCGCGCTGCTGCCCGCCGGGGTGCGCGGGATCGTGGTGGCCGGCCTCATCGCCGCGCTGATGAGCTCGCTTTCATCCGTGTTCAACTCGTGCAGCACCCTGATCACCTGGGACATCTACCGCCGACTGCGCCCGGCGGCCTCGGAGCTCCAGCTCGTGCGGGCCGGCAAGGTCTCCACCGTGGGGATCGTGATCCTGGGACTGCTCTGGATACCGCTCATCCGGCTTCTTTCCAAGGGGCTTTTCACCTACCTGCAGAGCGTGCAGGCCTGTATCTCGCCGCCCATTGCGGCGGTGTTCCTGTTCGGGCTGCTCTGGCGGCGGGTTAACGCGCGCGGGGCGATGGCGGCCCTGCTGAGCGGCTTTGTCCTGGGCCTGGCCCGTCTGGTGCTGGAGATCAACAAGTCGAGTCTGAGCGGGTGCCTGTTCCGCTACGCCGACCTCAATTTCCTGCACTTCGCCATCGCGCTGTTCGCGTTCTGCTCGGCTGTGCTGGTGGCCGTGAGCCTGACCGCCCCGGCACCCGGCCCGGAGAAACTGGACAAGGTCTGCCTGGCCGGCGCGGCCGCCGCGGGCGGGCAGGCCGGGCGGCGCCCGTTGCGCCTGGACAGCCCGCTTGCCATGACAATCCTTCTGCTGGTTCTTGTAGCTGTCATCTACCTCTGTTTCCGCGGATGAGACTATGAACGGATACGAGCGCACCAAAGCCGCCCTGGAGGGCCGCCCGCACGACCGCCCCCCGGTGATGCTGCACAATTTCCTGCACGCGGCCCGCGAGGCGGGCCTCACGCAGGCACGGTTCCGCAGCGACCCGGCGGCCATGGCCGGGGCTTTCATCCGGGCGGTGGAGACCTACGGCTACGACGGTATCCTGGTGGACATGGACACGGTGACCCTGGCCGGGGCGGCCGGGGTGCCGGTGGATTTCCCGGAGGACCTGCCGGCCCGCACCCACGGCGCGCGCCTGGAGGTGCTTCAGGAGGCTTTCGCCCTGGGATCGGTCCAGGTGGGGGCCTACCACCCGGTGCAGGTCTGGCTGGAGGCGGTGGCCCGGCTGAAAGAGCATTTCCGCGGCGAGGTGTACGTGCGCGGCAACTGCGACCAGGCGGCTTTCGCCCTGGCCTCGATGCTGCGCGGCATGCAGAGCTGGCTGGTCGACCTTCTGGGCGGTGAGGACGCTGCCCTGGAGCACCTTCTGCGCTGGTGCAGCGCTGTCACCTGCCAGTTCCTGCGCCTGATGGCCGCCACCGGCGCGGACATGCTCTCGAACGGCGACAGCCCGGCCGGGCCGGAGCTGGTCTCGCCCGACATGTACGCCCGCTACGCCCTGCCCTACGAAAAAGAGGCCGTGGAGGTCACCCACGGGTGCGGCCTGCCCTACACACTGCATATCTGCGGCGACACCGGGCCGATCCTGGAGCTGATGCCGCGCACCGGCTGCGATGCCCTGGAGCTGGACTACAAGACCGACCCTGTCCGGGCGCACGATATTCTGAAAGATTCGGTGACCTTTATCGGCAACCTCGACCCGAGCGGGGTGCTGGCCCTGGGCACGCCGGAGGATGTGCGACGCGAGGCGGCCCGGCTGATCGAGTTGTTTTCCGACACGCCGCGCTTCATCCTCAACGCCGGCTGCGCTATCCCGGCCGGCACGCCCGCGGCCAATATCCGGGCGCTGGTCGAGTCGGTGCGGTAGGTTTCGGGCAGGCTGGATTGAACCGCGTTTTCTTATCACCTCGACACGAAAGGGACGTCACGATGAAAGAAGCGCTACTCGCATTCTGGCTGCTGGGGGCTTTCTGCTGCGCGCTGACCGGCGCTCTGCGTGCCGAGACCCCAGGAAGTGAAATCCCGGCCTGCGCCTGGCGCCGCGCGCTGGGCGACACCGGCAGCCCGGACACCGGTTTCGTGGACATCCTTTCCACAGCCACCCGCAGCCGCAAGGGCATCCCGCTGGGCGGGATCGGGGCCGGTAATTTCATGTACAACCTCTGCGGCACGTTCGGCCCCTGGTCGATGAAACCGGCGCGCTACGAGGAGCGTTTCCTGACCCAGGCCGCGTTCCACGTGCGGGAAGAGGTGGCCGGATCGCCGGCCACCGTGCGCACCCTGGCCACGGGGGGCGTGCTCCCGGCCTGGAGCACTCTGGAGCCGGGTCGCGCCGACTACTACGCCCTGTTCCCCAAGGGCTGGTGCGTGTACAAGAATTTCAAGACCGATATCCAGCTCACCTTTTTCAGCCCCATAATCAAGGACAACTACCGCGAGACCTCCCTTCCCGTGGGCGTGTTCCTGTTCCGGGTGTCGAACCCGCAGCCCAGGCCGGTGAAAGTGTCGGTGATGTTCACTTTCCCCAACGCCCCCTACAACGGGCCGCAGAACCTTCGCGGCGGGAAAACTCTGGGGATAGAAAAAGAGGCCGTGCGGCTGGGGCTTGCCAACCGCGCCCTGCACGGGGCGGGTTACAGCGCGGTGCTGATGTCGGCCACGCACAAGGACAACCCGGCCGAGACCCGGAACAGCCAGTGGTGTATCGCCGCCGGAGAGGGCGCCAGCGTGGTGGCGAACTGGGACGGCACCGGGACGGGCAAGGACATCTGGGAGGATTTCGCCGCGGACGGCATGCTGACCGGGAAAGACCTGTCGCACAAGAAAGACATGCCTGCCGGCGCGCTGGCCGTGCAGGTGGAGCTTCAGCCCGGAGAAACCAGGGAGATACCTTTCGTGCTGAGCTGGTATTTCCCGCAGGTGACATTCGGCAAGGGGACAACCTGGCTGCGGCGTTTCACCGAGTATTTCCCGCAGTCCGAGCCGGACCAGGCCGTGGCCATCGCCCGCGAGGCCCTGGAAAGCTACGGCCGGTGGCTGGCCGAGGTGGACCGCTGGACCCGGCCGATAATCGACAGTCCCACCATCCCCGACTGGCTCAAGCAGGGAGCGCTCAACGAGCTTTACTACAGCACGTTCGGCAGCTCGTTCTGGGAGAACGGCTGTGTCACCAGGCCCAAGAAATTCGGCAACCGGCCGGGGCAGCACCTTTCGTTCGTGATGGAGTGCCAGGAGTACCAGTTCGCCGAAACTTTCGACGTCCGTCACCACGTGGCACGGGTCACCCGCGAGCTGTGGCCGCGGATGGAGCGGGACATACTGCTCCTGTACGCCGATTTCGTGATGGACAGCCCGGACGGCAGCGTGCCGCACGACGCGGGCGGACCCACGGATGACGCCCTTCAGGACTACGATTTCTACGGTGTGTATTACAATGCGGACGGCCACGGGATCGCCGGGCGCAAGACCACTCCCTGGTCGGAATTCTCGCCCAAATTCATGCAGCAGGCGCACGCCTACTGGTGGAAGACCCACGACGAGGATTTCCTGCGGCAGGCCTGGCCGGCCCTGTGCCGCACGTTCGACTACCAGCTCACCACCGACCTGGACCAGGATGGCGTGACCGAGATGAAAAGCTCGGAATATCTGGAGAACCGTCTGTTCAACGCCGTGTTCTGGATCGGGGGCCTGGAGGCGATGCAGGCCCTGGCCGAGCACCTTCACGACAGCGTCATGCTGGCCCGGGTGAACGCGGAGCTGGGCAAGGCGCGCGCCAAGGTGGAGCGCGATTTCTGGAACCCGGAGCTGGGCTACTACATGTACAACGAGAAAAGCCCGATCCTGATGGCGGATGCCATGCTGGGCCAGCGCTACGTGGATGTGACCGGCCTGGCCCCGGTGCTCGACCCGGCTCGCCTGACCTCGCACTACTATCAGCTTTTCAGGCGCAACGTGCTTCCCCTGCCGGATGCCAACGGGGATGGGATCGGGGACGCCGGGGTGGCAAATGCGCTCAACCCCGATTCCTCGCCCGGAGTGGGGGCCAGCGAGTACAGCCACCATTTCGAGGTCTGGACCGGGGTCTCCTACAACGCCGCGGCGAACCTCTACCACTGGGGCCGCGAGCGCGGCGAGGGGCCGCTCATGGCGGATGCCCTCCTGGCCGGCTGGGGCGCCTACTACCGCAGCTGGCTCGACCCGAAAGCCGCCTACTGGTTCTCCACCCCCGAGGCCTGGCGCATTGACGACCCCACGCACTACCGCGCCCTGATGTACCAGCGCGCCCGCGCGGTCTGGGAGCTGCTGCTGGAGGTGCACGACCCGTTTTGAGCCGACTGACAGAGTTGCGGAAGTCCGAAAATGAAAAGGCCGCAGGGACACGATCCAATGGTCCCTGCGGCCTTGCTGTTATTTAAACTGCCTGGAGGGGAAAAAGCCCGCCGCACTCAGCGGCCCGCGGACGGGGCCAGCTTGACCGCGAATGTCTTGAGCTGGTATGGCTCCAGGTCGAAAGTCAGCTTGTTGCCGCTGAAAGCGGCCTCGGCCTTGGGCTCCTCGATCCCGTTCAGCTCGGCGGCCCGGGTCAGCCGGTCCCGGAACGTGCAGGCGACCTTGGACTGTTTCGCTCCGGCCAGCTCGCGCACCCGCAGGGTGTAACCCTCGCCATTCTCCATTTTCTTCAGCGCCATCAGGGCCACCTGGCGGTTGTCGATCCGCAGCAGGGAAAGCTGACGGCCCAGGCGGCCGGGGTGCGACTCCACCCGGGTCGCCAGCAGCGGCTGGTTCAGCCCGGCGGCCTGCCAGACCACCCCGGCGGCGCGCCAGTCGCCCGCGTGCGGGTAGACCGCGAAAGTGACCCGGTTTTCGCCCAGGTCCATGTCCGGCGAGGCAATCTCCTTGGAGATGCCGGGACTGGTCCCAGGGGTGTGGATCAGGGTCAGCCGCAGGGTGTGGTCATCCGGCTTGTCCCAGCCGTACTTGCAGTCGTTGAGCACCGCCACGCCGCGACGCCCGGAGCTGTCGGTCAGCTCGGCCCACATCTGCCCAGGCACCTCGTACAGGTTGGGGATGTTGCTTCCCCGCTCGATGGCGCCCAGGCCCAGGTCGTAGGCTGCCTTGGAGTTGGCCGCGGCCAGCGGGAACGCGGCCTTGAGCATGGTTGCGCGCTGCTGCCAGTCGATGCGGTTTTCCACCTCGACCCGCGGGCTGCCCGCGCTCAGGTGGATGTCCTGGATGAAAGTGGAGCCGCCGGCTTTGCGCTCCACCCGCAGCGTGGCCCTGAGCGGCCCGCTCTCGACCAGGCTCACTTTGGCCGGCCCGGCCACCGGCTGGGGCGTGGACATGACATCCTTGTAGCTCACCTCCCAGCGCGGCCAGTCATCCGGGGTGTCGGGCAGGAGCTGAAGCTGCAGCGGGCCGGAGAGGGTTTCCTTTCCGGTTCGGCGGTCGCGCAGCGAGGCGATGTCGCCGTTGGAGTCGAGGCTCAGCTCCAGCGCGTCATTGGCCAGACCGCTCTGTGTGGCCTTGAGCGTTGAGGGCAGGCTGCATGCCGCCGCGGAGGCGCGCACGTCGTAGACCGCCGCTCCGCAGGCCGGCGCCTTGGCCTGGAACGCCAGGCTGAGGCCCTTGCCGGAGCGCTCCAGCACCTGCGAGAGCACCTCCTTGCCATCCGGGCCGAACACCCGCACGAACTGCGGCGCCGCGCCGTCGGGGTACTCCACCTGCGCCAGCGCGGTTTCCAACCTCTCCTGGTTCAGCGGGTTGAACACCAGCAGGCTCACGCCCTGGCCGCGCGTGTCCATCTGCCCGGACAGCGCGGTGAGGCTCGCCTGACGGAGACCCGCGAACTGCTCGCCCGCGGCCCTCTCCTCCGGCAGCGAGTAGTCGGTGTAGACCTCGGCGATGCTGGTGCCGGGAAGGTCATCGTGGAACTGGTGCCAGAGGAAGCGGATCCAGGCCGTCTTGAGCGAATCGGCGGGATAGGGGCTGCCGGCGAGCTGTTCGGCCAGCACCGAGGCGCACTCGCTGGAGAACCCCAACTGCTCGTTCAGGCGGTTCTGGAGTTTCATCTGCGCCCGGGAGGTGTAGGTGCCGGTGCCGTGGACACGGGCCAGGAACTCGCCCCGGTAGCGGACCAGCTTGTCCCGGAGGCCCTGGGCCAGGATGTCCTTGAAGAGCTGGTCCGAGGGGGCCAGCACTACCTTGATCTCTTCCTTGTCGTTACGCGCGATGCGGTCGAACAGCTTGATCACGTCCTCCTCGGTGCACTCGTCGTCCTGGCCGCAGCAGCAGCCCCCGCCACGATCGCCCACCCCCATGTAGTCGAAGGCGGCATGGATGCCGGTGGTGAGGCCCAGAGTGTCGATCTGCTCCGGCCGGATGTCCCAGCTACTGGTGTAGGCGCCGGGATTGATCGCGGCGATGAGCGAGGAGCCATCCACACCCTCCCACAGCCCGATGTCGAAGGGCTTGGGATAGGCCCCCGAGGGCTGCGCCAGCCAGGGGCAGTAGATTTTCTGGGTCGAAAAGCCGATCATCCCGCAGTGGACGCTCACTGTGGGCAGGGCCATGCCGAACCCGAAGCAGTCGGGCAGGAACACGTCATCCGCCCGGCGGCCGAACTCCTGCTGGAAAAAGCCGTTGCCGTACAGGTACTGGCGCACCAGCGATTCCGGCGAGGGCACGTTCACGTCGCAGGCCACCAGCATGCCGCCCGCCAGGCGCCAATTGCCTTTCTGGACGTAGCGCTTGATGTCCGCGAAATGGCCGGGGTAATACTGTTTGAACAGCATGTAGTGGTAAGGGGCCTCGAAATTGAAGACATAGTCGGGGTACTTGTCGAACAGGTAGAAATTCCGGAACGCGGTCAGCGGCAGGTAGGAGTCGATCGTGTTCTGGACTGTCCAGAGCCACTGGGTGTCCAGGTGCGAGGTGACGGCCACGTACTGGACCTTGTCGCGGGTCAGATCGTAGCCGGCGGCGGCCCGGGCCCCGCCTCCTACGGCCAGGCAGACCAGAACTGTCAACAGGGGCAGCCACCCACGGCGGTGCAGACTCATGTTTCCTCCCGAAACGGTATTTGGGCGGTGTGCAGGGAAATGAAACGACTGAACGGCGGGCCAGGCCAGGACGGACTGTTTTAAACTACTGTCTGCGGCGGTATTGTCCAGAAAAAATACCAAGCCTGGCTCAGTAAGCTCCCGCCGGATGTATGCAACTCTAAGCGAAAATACATCTCTCACCCGCTCTGCCCTAACCGTGGCTGTGTTTTTTCAAAAGCGTACAAATACGCTGTGCACAGTTCACACCCGAGCGAGAGGCGGAAAGTCGACTTGTTGATCTGCGACCTGGTGCGGGCCTACACCGAGGAAAGCGGCGGGGTCCGGACTTATATCGACCAGAAGCGCGAGTACATCCGCCGCCGGACCGGGCACAGCCACCTGCTGGTGATCCCAGGCGAGCGCGACAGCGTGCTGAGCGAGGGCGGCCACACGCGGGTGACCGTGGCCGCCCCGTTCCTGCCCGGCCTCAAGCCCTACCGCATCATCGTGAATGTCTGGAAAGTGGCGGCCCTGCTGGAGCGGTTCCGCCCCGACCTGGTGGAGTTCGAGTCGCCCTATTTCCTGCCCTGGGCCGCGCGGATGTACGTGCACCGCGCCGGGGCGCCGCTGGTCGGGTTTTTCCACACCGATTTTCCCACTGCCTACGCCCGTCTGGCCGCCACGCGGCTGTTCGGGGCGCGGGCCGGGGCGGCCGCCGAGCGCTGGGCCGCCCGCTACGCCGGCCTGGTCTACAACCGCTGCGACGCCGCGGTGACCTCCACCGGGCTGAACGTGGCCAAGCTGCGCGCCTACGGGGTCCAGCGCCTGGAACACATCCCCCTGGGCGTGGACCCGCACGTGTTCCGTCCGCGGCCCCCCGACCCCGCGCTGCGCGCGCGCTACGGGATCAGCCCGCGGGATTTCCTGCTGGTATACGCCGGACGGCTCGACCCGGAAAAACGCATCGGGGTGCTGGTGGAGGCGGTGGAGCGCCTGCCGGAGACACTGCGTCCCCGTCTGCTGCTGATCGGGGCCGGGCCCCTGGCGGCCGAACTCGATGCGCGGCGGGAGCAGAGCGAGCGCCTGCGGGTGCGTCCCTACCTCACGGACAAGGAGCAGTTGGCCTGCCACCTGGCCGCGGCCGACATGTATGTCACGGCCGGGCCGTACGAGACTTTCGGGCTGTCGGTGCTCGAGGCCCAGGCCTGCGGCCTGCCCGTGGTGGGGGTGCGCGCCGGGGCGCTGATCGACCGGGTGCCCCCGGAGCTGGGCCGCCTGGGCGAGCCGGACTCGGCCGAGCAGATGGTGGAGAACATCGCGCACCTGGCCGCCAACGGCTTGCGTGAAACGGGGGCGCGCGCCCGCAGCTACGTGCTCGAGCATTACTCCTGGGAGCGCACTTTCGGCGACCTGTTCGGCCTGTACGAGCGCCTTGTCGCCGCCCGGACGGCCGCCACCTCTGGCCGGGCGGTGGCCGGATGAGCCGCGGCCGGGTCCGGTACGCGCTCAGGATGCTGCTCGTGGCCGGGATCAGCCTCTACCTGGCCCGCTCGGGCAAGCTGGACCTCGGCGCCCTGGCCGCGGTGCAGCACGATATCCCCACTGCCCTTTACGCCCTGGTTTTAACCCTGCTGGGCATGCTGCTGGTGTTCCAGCGCTGGCGGTTGCTGCTGCGTTCGCATGACATCGGGCTGGGTCTGGGCCCGGCGCTGCGGCTGACCCTGATCGGCATCTTTTTCAGCGTGGTGCTGCCCGGCGGCCTGGTGGCGGGCGACCTGGTCAAGGCCTGCTATGTCTCGCAGGTCACCGAAAAAAAGGGGGCTTTCCTCAGCTCGATAGTCTTCGACAAGATCATGAGTGTCTACACCCTGCTGTTCATCGCCGGGCTGGCCGCGGCGGACGCCCTGTGCTGGGGGCTGGCCGGCACGCGCGAGGTGGTGGCCGCGAGCCCGCTTCTGCGCCAGATCTGTCTCTATGTGATCTTGGGCTTTCTGGGGTTCAGCGCGTTCCTGGGGCTGCTCTCCCTGGGCCGGTCGGACAGGAAACCCGCCACAGCCGGGCCGGGAGGGCTGAATCAGCTGACCGCGTTCCTGTCGCGCACCGGCCGCATGCTGCGCCACTACCGGGTGCACCCGCGCCTGGTGCTGCAATCGTTCGTCATCTCGCTCTACTGCCACCTTTTCACCTACTCCGGCCTGTACATGGCCGCGCGCCTGGCCGGCGCGGGGGGGCTCAAGGCCGGGGCCTACCTGTTCATCCTGCCCCTGGGCACGCTGATCAACTCGATACCGCTCACCCCCGGCGGCCTGGGCCTGGGCGAGGCCGGGTTCGACCGCCTGTGCCACTATTTCGGCTCGCCGCTGGGGGCCGAGCTGGCGGTGATCTACCACGCGGTGTTCTTCTTCATCGCCCTCAGCCTGGGCGGGGCGGCATTCCTTCTCTCCGGCAGCCGTCCGCGCGCCGCTGGCCCGTCGCTGAGCGCCGCCGCCGAGCCGGAGCAGGGCTGAGCGGGCGGTCGTCCTATCAGCATCGGTCTTAACTCCCTTGTCCCAATTACGCTTTGACTTTGGCCCGGTTGTCCTCGCGACTACGAGCGGGCGGCCACCCGGCCGCCGTTTTGCTTTATGACGGTCTTTACTGCAGGAGCACGGCAGGACAGGCTGACAAACTTTTCGTTCTCTTGGTTACGGCCAAGAGAACCAGAAGCCAGTGGGGGCCGTAAACTCGCCCTGGCTTTCTATGCTTTCCAGCCGATGGTGTGCATGAAAATTTTGCACGCTGCCCTCGTTGCAGGGCGACGCTGGCGCTGATTGCCCGCCGGGCTTATGGCGCTCGAACAAGCTTAAGTGTGCCCGCCGCATTTTCTCCGCTCCCCCGGCGAGGCTCAGACATACGGCCCCCGTGCGGCCCGGCGGGCCGCCTTTGAGGCATTCACCCATATCCGGGTCTGCCGTAGGGGCGACCGGCCGGTCGCCCCCGCAGAGGGAATCGGCCATCCCGGATAGACCGTCGGTATGCATAGGACTGCATTCTATCGGCTCCCGCCGACACCTCCTCCCACTCCTTCTTTCACAAATCCGTAAATCTGCAACGCTTTAACTAACAAGAATCTGCACGATATCCCGCGAACGGCTTTTCTGGCCCTATAACGCCAAAAGTATACTACATGCAGTATAATGCGGTTCTCTGTATGCACTCGGCATACCACGCGGTCCAAACCCGCTCACCCGGAGGGATATCGTGTCGCATTACGCCGAAATGCTGGTTTCCGAGGACCGGGGCGAGGAGCTTCACGCCCGGGGCTTCAAGTCCGCCGACCTTCACGTGCACAGCCACCACAGCCCCTGCGTGCCCGGCTCGCCCGCGCTCTCCCCGCGCGAGCTTTACCGGCTCGCCCGAAGAAGCGGCCTCGATTTCATCGCCATCACCGACCACGACAACATCGAGTCCCACTCCGACCTGGCCGGCTGCGAGGGCTTTGTCCCGGGCGTGGAGATCAAGATCAAGGACCGCGAGCGGGTCGGACATACCCTGCATATCAATGTCTACGAGCTCGACCGCTACGATTTCGTGGAGCTGGAATCCATCGCCGGCGCGGACAGCCCAGACCTGGAGGCTTTCGTCACCTACTGCCGCGGCCGCAACCTGCCCTATGTCTACAACCACCCGTTCTGGTTCGAGCCCTCGGACGAGCGGGTCAACCTCAAGGCCATCCCCGGGATCATCCGCGAGTATTTCCCGGTGGTGGAGTACAACATGCACCGGGTGCGGCGCAAGAACCTGCTGGCCGCCGCCCTGGCCGACCGTTTCGAGCGCGGGATCGTGGTCAACACCGATACGCACATCGGGGACGTGGGCCGGGTGCGCAGCCTGGCCCGGGGCGAGACTTTCCGGGAGTTCTACGACAGCCTCGCGCGGCGGGAGGCGTTCCTGGTCAACGCGGACCTGAGCCTGAAGAACCTGCTCCAGGAGGGCCGTCAGTACCTCACCCTGTTCCGCAGCATGCCGCCGTCGGAGGTGTTCGAGTTCCTCAGCCGCGGCGCGCTCAAGGATTACCCGGCCCTGGCGCGCTTTATCCGCAGCGCCTACGACCGGGTTACGGGTCGCTCCACACCGCAGTGGGTCGGACGCTGGCTGTACTCGCCCGATCCGTACGCCTTCTTCATCTGGCTGTATGTCACTTTCGAGAACACCCACGGCCGCCTGATGCGCCGCGAGCTGGCGCCGTCGCTGGCCCGGGCCTGAGCGGGGCAAGATGAGCGAGCGTATCCTTCTGGTGACCATGACTCTGGGCCGCTGGGGCGAGACCAACGGCGTGGAGTACACCTACCGCAACCTGCTGCCCTTTTTCCAGGCGGCCGGGTTGGGTGTGGACGTTGTCACCTACGGGCCAGCGGACAGCGAGGAGCGGGACGGCTCGCTCACCTTCCACGTGCGCCGTCCGCGCCTGCCCCTGGGCGTGGACCAGGACCTGAAAGTGGATGTGACCCTGCTTTTTTCCTCGTTCTCCAAGGCGCTCACCCGCACCCGCTACTCGATAGTCCAGAGCGGCACTCCCTGCCCGCTGGGGATCGCGGCCACCATCGCCGCGCGGCGCTCGCGCTGCCCGCTTATCAACGTATACCACACCGCCCTGGACCGTTTCGCCGGGGCGCGGGTGGCCCGCAGCCTGGGCGGGGCCGTGGGTGCTGCGGTGCGGCGCTCGGTCGCCTGGGGCGAGGGGCTCTATTTCAACCACTCCGACCTGATCCTCGCCCCCACGCCCAGCGTGCGCGACAGCCTGGCGCGACGGTTCCGCCCGCCGGTGGAGGTGCTCTCGCGCGGGATCGACGCCGAAAAATTCAGCCCCGCGCGGCGGCGTAACCCGGAAAACCCTCTGCCCGTGGCTCTGTTCGTGGGCCGCCTGACCTCGGAGAAAAACCCGGAGCTGCTGGTGCGTATCTTTGCCGAACGGCCGCGGGTGCATCTCAAGGTGGTGGGTGACGGCGGCCTGCTGCCAGAGCTGAGGCGCAGTCTGCCCGCGGCCGAGTTTACCGGCAAGCTGACCGGGGAGGCTCTCTACGACGCCTACGCCGGGGCGGATTTCTTCGTGTTTCCCTCCCGGACTGACGCTTTCGGCAACGTGGTCCTGCAGGCGATGAGCTCCGGCCTGCCGGTGGTGGTCACCGACAGCCTGGGCCCGCGCGAGCAGGTCCGCCACGGGGTCAACGGTTTCATCGCCGCCGGGGATGAGGAATTCGCCCGCGCGGTTGACAGCCTGGTTGCGGACAGCGCCCTGCGACGCAGCATGGGCCTGGCCGCGCGCCAGTTTGCCGAGACCCGGCGCTGGGAACAGGTGTTCAGACAGCTCATGGAGCACTACTCCACGGCCGGACGCCTTTACGCCGCCCGCCCGCAAACGGCCTGAGGCCGCAGACGGGCGCGCGCTGCTCCGGACCGGGCAAGGCCCACTCGAGACTGCGGAGGTCAGAATGCACCCCGATAGACGGTTTCTGAAACTTCTCCTGCCACTTCTGAGCGCGCTGTGCTTTCTCGCCCCGTCACCGCGCCCGCTGGCCGCCGCGGCCGGCCGCCCGGTCCACCCCCTGTACGATGAGCGGCTCGACCGCGCCGCGCACCTGGTGCTTCAGATGAAGCTCGACCCGGCCGACAGCCTGATCGAGGCCTGGATCGCCGAGAACCCCAAGCGTCCGGTGGGCTATTTTTTCAGCGGCGTGTCCCAGGCCTGGCGGCTGTTCCTGCAGCCCGAGGGCGCCGACCTGGAGCCGCTGAAAAAACGTTTGGCCGCCACCCTGAGCCGCTGCAGTCTCCTGTCCCAGAAGACCCAGGGACGGGGCGAGTACGGAGCGTTGGAGGGCTCGCTGTACGCCGGCGCATCCTGCGGCCTGGAGGCGATGCTGGCCATGCTGGACGGCCGCTACCTGGTGATGGCCCCCCTGGCGCACCAGGCCTGGGGCCACATCCAGCAGGCGGTGGTGGCCGACCCGCTGTTCTACGACAGCTACATGAGCGTGGGAATCTACCAGTATTTCACTGGCCGCCTGCCCGAGGTGATGCGCCTGATGGCGGTCTCGTGCGGGTTCGAGGGCGACTGCCGCAAGGGCCTGGACAACCTGCGCCTGGCCGCGGCCAGGGGCCTCTACTCCGGGGACGAGGCCCGCATTGTCCTGATGAACATCTACGCGATCTACGACGAGCCGCTGGATGAGGGCGTGCTGGAGATGGCCCGCGGCATGTTCGAGCGCTACCCGGACAACCCCCTGGTCCAGGTGCGCTACGGCGACCTTCTGCTCAAGGCGGAAAGGTTTGACCAGGCCGAGGCGGTGTTCGGCGGGATCGAGCGCAAGATCAGCGCCGGGGCGCCGTTCTACGACAACAGAATCTTCTCGGCCGAGGCGGTCGCCTACCGACTGGCCCTGAGCGAGAAAGGCCTGGGCCGCGACGGCCAGGCCCTGGAGCGCCTGCGTGCGATCCTGTCCCTTGGGGATGCGGTCAGCCCGGAGTGGATAGTCCCGGCCAGCCACCTCGAATGCGGCGAGCTTTACCTGCGCGCGGGCGACCTGGAGAGCGCTGGCCGCGAGCTGAAAATGGCCTCCTCCGGCAACCACAGGAAATCGCAGAAACGGGCGCGCGAGTTGCTCGACCGTCTGGCCGCCCAGTCGCGCCAGGGCGAGCTGTCGAACCTCGCTCCCTCCGGCGCAGCCCGCTGAGGCGCCTGCCGTCCGGAACGTAAACCCGCCTCGGAACAAGGGGCGGGTTTACAGTTTTTTCCCGTGTGTCGAGATTTTGTTGAAAGAAAGGCGGTGGATGGATTATTTTATTGAAATGGTGATGATCTTTTGAACGGGTCCGGGATGACAGATCGGGGGAACAGGCCGGGAGGGAGTGAGGGCGTTGTTCCCTGCGGGTGAGGATGGGGCCTTTGTACCGGGATGGGGGCTGGCGGGAGGGTGACGGTCGGAGCCGCGAGAGCGGTCCGGGCCGTCCCGTCCCAGGGTGGAAGACGGCGGAGGGAGGCGGCTGATGAAAAAGATTTCCGGGCTGATTGCACTCACTGTTTTCAGCGTGGCGCTCTGGCTATTGTTCCACGAGCTCCAGCACTACCATTACCACCAGATCGCCCGGGCGGCGCACGCCATCCCGAACGCGCGGATCGCGCTGGCCCTAGGCCTGACCCTGCTGAATTATCTGCTCCTTACCGGCTACGACAGCCTGGCTTTCCGCTACATCGGGCAGCGCCTGAGCTACCGCGAGATCGGCCCGGCCTCGTTCTTCGCCTATTCCATCAGCAACAACCTGGGCTTTTCCCTTTTCAGTGGGGCGGCGGTCCGCTACCATTTCTACTCGGCCTGCGGAGTGTCGGCCGGGAACATCTCGCGGGTCGTGGCGTTCTGCTCGCTCACTTTCTGGGCCGGTTACACGGCGATCAGCGGCACGACTTTCCTGCTCAGCTCTCCGCCGGTTGACGGACTCCTCCAGGGACACGCCCTCTGGCTGCGTCCCCTGGGGGCCCTGCTGCTGACTCTGCCCGCGGCCTACCTGATCCTGTGCCGGCGGCATCGCGGCCCGGTCCGGTTCAAGCGTCTCGAATTCGCCCTGCCCGAGGTGTCCGTTGCGGCCCTGCAGTTGCTGGTCGGCGCGGCGGATATAGTCCTGACCTCCCTGGTGCTTTTTGTCCTTCTGCCGCCCGAGCTCCACCTCTCCTACCCCGGTTTCCTGGCCACGTTCAACCTGGCCCTGATCGCCGGCCTGCTCAGTTACGTCCCGGGTGGACTGGGCGTGTTCGAGACCACGGTCCTGCTGCTGCTGCCCTCCGAGGCCAAGAACAGCGCCGTGGTGGGCGCACTGCTGGCTTTCCGGGTGATCTACTACCTGTTGCCCCTGATCGCCGCCTCGGCCTCGATCACCGGGATCGAGCTCTACAGCCGCCGTCACACGGTGGGACGGGTGGCGCGCCAGGCCGGTGGGGTGGTCAGCTTCCTGCTGCCCCATTTCCTGGCCGCCACCACCTTTTTGGGTGGAGTGGTGCTGCTGTTCTCCGGGGCCACTCCCACGATCCACCACCGCCTGATCCGCCTGATCCAGTACCTGCCGCTGAGCGTGATCGAGGTCTCACATTTCCTATCCAGCCTGGCCGGGGCGGCCCTGCTCATTCTGGCCCGCGGCATCCAGCGGCGGCTGGACTCGGCCTGGCAGGTGAGCCTCGCCCTGCTGCTGCTCGGGGCGCTCTGGTCGCTGCTCAAGGGCCTCGACTACGAGGAGGCCACGCTGCTGCTGCTGTTCTGCCTGTTGCTCTGGAGCAGCCGCGGCCAGTTTTTCCGCAAGGCTTCGCTTGCGAGCGAGCGTTTCACCCCCGGCTGGATCGTGCTGGTCTGTGTAACCCTGGCCGGCGTGGTCTGGGTCGGCATGTTCTCCTACAAGCACGTGGAATATTCCCACGACCTGTGGTGGCACTGGGCCCTGTACGGGGACGCCTCGCGCTCGATGCGGGCCGCCCTGGGCGCGGCGGTGATCACGGTGCTTTTCGGCCTGGCCCGTCTGCTGCAGCCGACGCCGGCCAGCCCCCGGATGCCGGGCGCGGAGGAATTGCTGCGGGTCCGCGACATAGTGGATAAAAGTCCCGACACGCGTGCCTGCCTGGCTCTGTTAGGGGACAAATCCCTGCTTTTCAGTGGGAGCGGCCAGTCGTTCCTGATGTACGGGGTGTCACGGAGGAGTTGGGTGGCGCTGGGCGGCCCGGTCGGGCGGCCGGAGGAGGCGCGCGAGCTGGTCTGGAATTTCCGCGAGATGTCACACCTTCACGGCGGCTGGGCGGTGTTCTACGAGGTGCGGCCCGCCAACCTTCCCTTGTATCTGGACCTCGGGCTGAGCCTGGTCAAGCTGGGTGAGGAGGGTTTAGTGCCGCTGGAGGATTTCTCGGTGGACGGGGCCAGTCACAAGAGTTTCCGGCGTTACCTCAACTCCGTGGAACGTGAGGGCGGGCAGTTCGAGATCGTGCCGGCCGGGCAGGTGGCGCAGGTCCTGCCCGAGCTGCGGGCCGTGTCGGACAGTTGGCTGAGTCTGAAACACACGGGCGAGAAAAGATTCTCACTGGGCTTTTTCGACCCGCGGTACCTGAGCCTCCGTCCGGTGGCGGTGGTCCGTCGCGAGGGACGGATCGTGGCTTTCGCCAATCTTATGTACACGGACCTGAAAGAAGAGTTATCGGTGGACCTGATGCGCTACGGACCTGAGGCCCCGGAGGGGTCGATGGAATACCTGTTCGTCCGGCTGATGCTCTGGGGCCGCGAGCAGGGGTTCGAGCGCTTCAACATCGGGATGGCCCCGCTGTCCGGGCTGGAGGACCGCACCCTGGCCCCGCTCTGGAACCAGGTGGGGGCGTTGCTGTTCCACCACGGGCAGCATTTCTACAATTTCCAGGGCTTGCGCGCGTATAAAGAGAAGTTCCATCCGGTCTGGGAGCCGCGTTATCTGGCCACCCCCGGAGGCCTGGCCTTACCGCGCGTGCTGACCCACCTGGCCGAGCTGGTGGGCGGCGATATCCTGCGCACCCTGGGCCGTCCCGCCGCCCGCCGTCCGGGCAACGGCAGGCCGGAGGATGGCTCACAAGCCTGAGCACCCGCCCGGGCTACTCGTAGCGCAGCGAGCGCACCGGGTCGGCGCTGGCGGCCCGCGTGGCCTGGAAACTGACTGTGGCCGCGGCCACGGCCAGGGCGATCACTCCGGCCAGGGCGAAAGTCCACCAGTCCAGGCTGGTCCGGTAGGCGAAACTCTCCAGCCAGCGCCGCATCACCCACCAGGCCGCAGGCCAGGCGATCAGGATCGCCACACCCAGCAGGGCCAGGAACTCCCGCGACAACAGCAGGATTATATCACCCACCGAGGCCCCCAGCACCTTGCGCACCCCGATCTCCTTGGTGCGCCGCTCCGCGGCCATCGCCACCAGACCCAGCAGGCCCAGGCAGGCGATCAGCACGCACAGCACCGTGAAACCGGTCACCATCTGTCCGGCCAGCCGGTCATCGTTGTACTGCCATTCGAGGTCGCCGTCCAGGCGCCAGTACGAAAATGCGCTGGCCGGGTCCAGACGCTTCCAGGTGCGCTCGAGGAATTCCGTCCCATCGGACATGTGTTCCGGTTTGAGGCGCAACTGCACGTAATAGAAATCGGAGGGACGATAGACCATGGCCAGCGGCTCGATGGGAGTGTGCAGTGAGTTGAAGTGGAAATCCTTCACTACCCCGATCACCCGGCCGGGCTCGGTTTTGATATACCCCAGACCGGCCCCGGCCTTGGAGTCCAGCCAGAACGTTTTCCCCACCGCCTTGTCCCAGCCCAGTTTCTTTTTCAGGGTCTCGTTGATGACATAGACGCCGCTCGTGTCCGCGCCCATTTCATCCGAAAAGGCCCGCCCCTCGGTGATCTGCAGCCCGAAGAACGGGATGAACGCCGGGTCAACCGAGATGTAGCGGGTCAGCCACAGCTCGCCCGGGTT
This sequence comes from bacterium, assembly GCA_021372515.1. Classification (NCBI taxonomy): domain Bacteria; species bacterium. The sequence continues at coordinate 1,673 of JAJFUG010000074.1, read as the reverse complement.
CTGGCCCTCGAAATGCATGATCGCGCCGGCGATGCCCTTGCCCAGGGGCGAGATACCCGCGGCGCAGACCCCCTCGACCACGCCCGTGGCCAGCAGCTCGCTGCGCACGGATTCGTAGCGCGGCCGCAGCGCCGGACTCATCTGCACAGTCAGCACCCCCGTGCGGTCGTAGCCCAGGTTTTGGCTGCGGACCCAGCGCAGTTGTTTGAGGATGAACAGGCTGCAGACGATCAGGAAAATCGCGGCCGCGAACTGCACCACCACCAGGGCCCGGCGCAGCAGCAGGCCTTTGACTTTCCCCACACCCGAGCCTTTGAGCACCTCCTGCGGCCGCGGCAGCGACAGGAACAGGGCCGGGTACCAGCCGGCGAGCAGCCCCACTCCCACTGTCACCAGGGTCATCAGCAGGAACAGACTCCAGCCGCCGGTGAAAGGGATATCCGGGCCGCTGATCAGGTTGTCCTCCAGCAGGGGCCGGCTCAGCTCGATCAGCACCTGGGCGGCCAGCACGGCTACCAGGCTGACCAGCACGGACTCGCAGAGGAACTGGCGCACCAGTTGTGAGCGGTTGGCCCCCACCACTTTGCGCACCCCTACCTCGCGCGAGCGCTGGGCCGAACGGGCCGTGGCCAGGTTGATGAAATTGATGCAGGCCACCACCAGCATCAAGAGGGCCACGGCTATAAAGATGAGGGTGTAGGTGATGTCGGCCTTACGCCAGTGCAGGTTGTCGTATTCGATGTGGCTGGAATAGAGATGCACCCGGCTCAGGGGCTGCAGCTCGAACCGGATGCCACCTGAGATCGAGACCCCGTGTATCTGGATTTTATTCAGCAGGCCGGCGGCGGAGATTTTCCGCTCCAGCGCCCGTGAATCTGCGCCCGGAGCGAGAAGCAGGTAAGTGTAGAAGTCGGGCAGGGCGCGGTAGCTCTCGAGGGTTTCGAGCGGCCAGCGACTGGTGAGCGGGGCCAGCAGGTCAAAATGCAGGTGCGAGTTTCCGGGCAGGTCTTTCAGCACGCCTGTCACCTTGAACTCCTCGCTGCCGTTAAGGGTCACGGTGCGGCCCATCGCTGCGCTGTCGCCGAACAGCCGGGTCGCCATCCGGCGGGTCAGCACCAGGCTGGTGGGCTCCGACAGGGCGCTGGCCGGGTCGCCCTCCTCGAACGGGAAGCTGAACAGGTCGAACAGGGAGTTCTCGCTGTAGCAGAAAGACCAGCTTTCGATCTCCTTTTCCCCCACCCGGACTTTCACCGCCCCGTCCGGATTGTAGTATATCCGGGCGAAGTTTTCGACCTCCGGGAATTCGCGTTTCAGGTCCCGCCCCACCCAGCCGAACGAGCCGCAGTTGGTCGTGGGTATCTGACCGGGGAAATCCAGGTGCAGGAGCACCCGGCAGATACGGTCGTAGTTGTGGTTGAACCGGTCGAAGGAGAAGTGGTAGATCACCTGCGGGGCGATTATCATGCAACCGGCCATGCCCAGGGCCAGGCTCAGGATATTGATCGCCGAGTAGACCTTGTGCCGCAGGAGGTTGCGCAGCGCCACCTTGAAATAGTTGCCCAGCATCGACATTGTATTACCCTTCCCAAGCTAACTTTATGTGTTTTCCGACAAGGCGCTGTCACTCGTAGCGCAGCGCTTTGACCGGGTCGGCGGTGGCGGCCTTGAACGCC
>JAJFUG010000073.1 GCA_021372515.1 bacterium | reverse complement strand
CAGCCGCCCGTAGAGCACGCGGTGCAGCCGGTATTTCTTGTTCCCGGCCGAGGCGATGTGCTTGTGCAGGATGAGCGCCGGGCGCAGCCGCGCCAGGGCGCAGGCCGCCTCGACCAGCAGGAGGTCGCGCGAAAGGTGAACCTGGATCACCTCCGGGTTTCGCCGACGCAGGATACGGCTCAGACGGACAATCGCCGCCGGGTCGAAATAGGGACCCGCGCGCAGCAGGTCATAGTCCAGGTCGGTGGATTCCAGGTGCTTCGCCAGCGGTGTGTTGACCTTGGCCAGCACGCTGACCGTGTGACCGCGCCTACGCTGGAGCTGGGCCGCCTCGGGCGGGTACATTTCGCGGCCGCCCCAGCCGCCCGCGGTTGTCAGGTGCATGAGCCTCAAGCGCTCTCCCCGTGCCGCTCGCCGCTGTCGTAGACCAGCTCCAGGGCGCGCAGGAAATATTCCTCCGCCTTCACGAAATCCGCCGCGCGACGGTACATCCGCCCGGCCGAGACGAGGGTCTCCACCGGCCCGGGGAGCTTGCCGGCCCAGTGACGGCCGATCTCGGCCAGCAGAGCCTCCATCTCGATGCTCTCGCGCCGCAGCCTCGCATGGGCGGTCTCGTAGAACGTGCCCCCCGAGGTCACGCCCTCGGGCCGCGCGCCCCAGCGGTGGAACTCCAGCACCATTCGCACCCGTTCGGCCAGTTCCGGGCTGAGCGTGCCGTATGCCGGCTGTCCGCTCATCGGCTCTCACCGGCGCGCGGCAGCTCCACCCGGCCGGCCCAGCTCTCCGGGGCCCGGAAATCCAGGCGTCCGGGCAGACTCTCCGGCTCACCCAGGCGGCGGTTGTCCCACTGCGGCTCGTTGGAGCGCAGCTCGATCTCATCCCAGTTATAGCTGACCAGCGGCAGGCTGTTGCCGCCCCGTGCCACCCGGAACCCCGCGCCGAGCATGGGGATGCGTCGCAGGTCCAGTCCGGCCAGGCTGGCGGCCACTGCATCCACGGCCAGGGGATTGGCCCCGGCCAGGAGAATGCCCTCGGTGCGGGGGCTGGGCCTGAGCGGGCCCTCGCCCTCACCGGCCACCACAGCATCCACCACCGCGAAATGGCTGCGCACCGGGGCCACCTCGAGAAGGCCCTCCTGGTCGCCGTAGAGCATGATCGTGATCAGGTCCAGGACCATACGCCAGAGCGTGTCGTTGCCGTACCAGCTCCCCTCCCAGACCGGACCGGCCCCGGTGCTGCGGGCCGCGGCCGCGATCAGGCGGCGAAGGTGCCAGAGAAGGTCATAGCCCAGCCCCGGCCGGGTGACTGCCAGTCTGTCACCAAGACTCATGGTCAGGTGTTTCAGCAGGCTCCGCCGCGGGTACTCGTCCCCGCCCTCGGCGGGGCTTCCCGCCCGGTGGTGCGGCAGCCAGTCCTTGTTGCCGTTGATTCCGACCAGGTTCTTGAGCGCGCAGGTGAGGCCGCCCTTGCGGTGGGTTTTCAGCTTGGGCAGGCTGATCAGCACATCCGAACCCAGCAGCGAATCCGGCACCAGGTACTCGTGGCGTATGGCATTGTGGTGTTCCCGCATCTGGCGCGGGTTGTAGTCGGTCACGCGGTAGCGACGCCAGTTTTCATCCAGCGGGGTGAGATAGCTGCGCAGGCCCAGGTTCACCGCCCGGTAGCCGCCGGGGTCGCCGGGCAGGACCCGCCGCTCGCGGATCAGGTCGCCGCGCTCGGCCACGATCAGGCTGCGGCGGAAATCGACCAGCTCCAGCTTGACCCTGGAGCGGGAGCGCCACCATTCGAGTAGGCTGTCGATCCCGCACTGGCTGCGCAGAACATCGAAATCCGCGGTCTGCATGGGCGAGTCACCCAGCACGATGCCGCCCTCGCCGTCCAGGGCGATCGCCACATAATCCAGGACCGCCCTTAGGAGCGAAGGATGGGTCAGCAGCGCCTCGGCGCCCGCCCCGCCGGGCAGGGCGTGACGGACCCAGTTGGGCTTGACCAGCACCCGGTCGCCGGGGCGGATCACCTCGCCCAGCGGGTTCCACTCTTTCCGCCCGAAACGCTCACTGTCCAGCCCCATGCTCCGGAACAGCCCGCGCAGCATGGCGTAGACCTGCCCGCTGCCGCGCGGGGAGTCCTCCCAGGCGAACGGGTACTCCGGGTAGCGCTCGGCGGGCCCGAACGGCGGAGCCGGGTCATAACCGGTCACGCTCCGGTCGCGGTAGATGCCTACTGTTTTCGAGGTCAGGGCTTCCAGCATGTCAGCGACTGTGTTTTAAGGTGAATTTCAGTCTGAAATTTTAACAACCCTTATATACAACCCACGGGCGAACACAAGGTTCGCCCCTACGGCAGGCCCAGGGCATCCGTGGCTGACACCCACCATCGCCAACGAGGACGGCCAGCACAGGGGCACGGCGCGCCTTGCCCCGCATTGAAAACTGATACTGCCATCCAAATCATACGTGCAGCCAACGCTTCCAACGAGCCGCGCCAGCCAGGCTTTCAGAATTTACCCAGCCCGCTCAGGTCCGGCGCTTTCAAGTCCGGCCGCGACAGGCAATCGGCCAACTGACACCACTCCGGCCAGAGATGGCCCGCATGCCACCGATGATCCCTGTCCCACCAGCCCGGGCAGTCATAGACCGCCCGCGAGACATAGGTGTAGCTTATCTCGCAGAAACAGGGCCCACCAGCCGGGTCGAACAGGAAATCATAGGCCATCGACTGGAACCCCAGCTCGCGTGAGGCGCGCAGGGCGATCTGCACACAGAGCGGGTCCACGCCCGCGGGGTCGTAGTCGATCCGCCCGCTGCCCGAGGCCCGGAAATCGCCGGGGCGCACGAGGCGACGGAAAGCGAACGCCCGTCCGCCGATCACCGTGACCCGCGTGTCCCACTCGTTCCCAGGCAGGAACCGCTGGAACAGGGCGTAGTTCTTCTGACAGACCCACCAGGGGGAGGCATCCAGGCCGCGCAGACGGCGCAGCATGTCGCCCCCGGCGCGGCGCAGCTCACGGTAGAGGTTGAAATGCGCCAGCCGCACCCCTCCCGGCAGGAACCCGCCCGGCAGTATCCCCCGGCCGAACATCCTCCGCACCAGGCGCTTGCCCTGGGCGGCATCCCGCACCAGCAGCACATTCTGCGAGCCCGCCCCCCCGGTGAGCTTGAACACCTGGGGGTATTCGGCCTCGCGCTCCAGCCAGCCCAGGGCCGCCCGGCGCTCCCAGAAAACGCGGGTATCCACCATCGGGAACCCGCGGGCCTGCATCAGGTACCACTGGCCGATCTTGTCGTCATAATGCCAGCAGGTGGCGCGGTCCGGGAAACATTTTACGCCCAGTTGCTCCTCGACAGCCGGGAGCAGACTTCGCACAAGCTGACGGTCATGGTCGTAGAGGCCCCAGCGCGCGATGAACAGGTCGAGGCCGCGCACACGCTCCAGCAGACTCGGGTCGCTGGGGCTCAGGCGCTCGCAGGCGATGCCGTTGTGCTCCAGGATCGTCTCATAGGCCTGGAGGGCCTTGAGATAGCGTCCGTTGGTGTCCCGGAATTCCAGTATGCCGACTTTCATCCCCGCTCCGCAAGTGTGCTTTCGTTAGAACGGCATGCACAGGGGTACATCCCCGGCCGAGCCGGGCCGCACCGGACGGCCCGTGGCCGCCGAGCGCTCGATCGCCTCCAGAAGCTCGTAGGTGGCCAGGGCGTGCCGGAAATCCAACATGGAGGGCGTGCCGCTCTCCACCGCGTCCAGGAAATCGGCCACCTCCTCGCCGAACGGGTGCCCGGCCACGTCCCAGTCATCCGGGTAGTGCGAGGGTATCTCCACGAAGCGGCTCACTCCAGGGAAAAACCCGGGCGAGTGGATGCCGTTCTGACGGATCGTGCCGCCGCTGCCGTTGACCTGAAGGTGGAACACGTAGGGCATGTTCGCCTCCAGGCCCACCCCCACCCGCGCGGTGGCCCCGTCCTCGTAGCGGATCAGGGCCTCGACATTGGGCGGATAGTCGAAATCCTGGCGCAGGAACGGGCCGCTCGCCACGGCGCTCACCCATTCGGCCTTGCGGGTCTCGCCCAGCAGGTGGCGCACCAGGTCCAGGGCGTGGATGCCGCCCATCAGCATGGCGCTGCCCGCGGTGTCCTTTTTCACTTTCCAGCCGCCCGAGAGCGCGTGCCAGTAATCCGCCTCGGCGTGGTAGACAGCACCCAGCGCCCCGCGCTCGATCAGGCCTTTGAGCGCGCGGATCGCCGGGTAATAGCGCACGATGTGCCCGGCGTGGGTGAGCACTCCGGCACGTCCGGCCTCCAGGGCCAGACGGCGCACCTCGTCCAGGCTGAGGGCCACCGGCTTTTCCACCAGCACGTGCTTGCCCGCGCGGATCGCGGCCAGCGCCTGCCCGTAGTGGAAACAGTTGATCGAGCAGACCGTGACCGCCTGCACCGCGCTCAGGGCCAGCGCGGCCTCGTAATCGTCCGTAATCACGCAGTCCAGGTTGAACCGTCTGGCATACTCCGCGGCCCGTGCTCTCTCGGAATCGCGCCCGGCCCAGATTGCCGCCACGTGGCTGCGGCTGTCGGCCTGGAAAGCCCGGATATGCTCACCCGCCACCCAGCCCGGCGCGGCCACCAGCACGCCCACCGACATACTCCGCCCCCTTTGGCTCAGTTTACGGCGAATAACGGATTCTGGCTCAGTAAATTAAGCCCGCCTGTCCCGGGGGGCAAGCCCAATCGGACATCCCCCCGCGGACCGGCCAATCCTTTAAGTTGCCTTTTATCCCCCTGCGTATTATTATGATACTTAATTGTCGTCCCCCCGACAGCGGTGTTCACGGGGGGCATGTTTCTGCCGTAACACATTGCGCGGGGAGATGAGAGGTGCTTAAAATCGAGGCGGCAAAGGACGACCGGACAGAGAAGGAAATACTGGAGGTCGAGGAGTTCTGGGGTGAGCAGGCGCCCAAATATCCGGGCTGGGAATGGGTCGAGGTCCCGGCCGAGACTCGGAAAAAGGTTTCGAGCTACCAGCGCATGGCGCGTCTTCAACTGGAGGCCCCGGCCATCGACTGGCGGGCCCCGGAAACCGCGCTGGGAGTGAAAGACGCGGTGGACGGGCACAGCCACCTGGCCGGCTATCCCTCCAGCCCGAAGCACATGGAAATGCTGGAACAGGTGCTGGACAGCGCCGGGATCAAATACATCATCAACCTCTCGCTGGAAGTCTACTGGGACGAGTACCTGCGCGAGGTCGAGGAAGGCTGGCTGAAAAGCCGTCTGGCCAAGCGTGTGGTCAACCTGACCACGTTCGACTGGAAGCTGGACGAGCCGGGCTGGGTCGAGAAAGCCTGCAAGTACCTGGATCGCGCCCGCAAGCTGAACGTGCGCGGGGTCAAGGTGCACAAGGCCCTGGGCGTGGATGTGCAGACCCACGGCAAGCGCGCCCGTCTGAACGACACCCGGATCAAGGAGCTGTTCGGCCACGCCGGCGACCTGGGCATGCCGATCTGGATCCACTACGGCGATCCCTGGATGTTCCTGATGCCCCTGGAGGGCAACGAGCGCCTGCGCGAGATCACCTGCTTCCCGGATTGGCACCTCTACGCCAAGAATTTCACCGACCGCGACGCCTGGCAGCTGCACGAGGACTTCTTCAATCTGGTGGAGTCCACGCCGCAGACCAACTATAACGCCGTGCATTTCGCCAACTATCCGTGGGACCGGATCGACGAGTATTTCCGGATCCTGGAACGGACTCCCAACCTGTACAGCGACATCAGCGGCCGCATGGCCGAGACCGGCCGGGGCAAATGGCTGGGGCATGAGCGCGACAACCGCACGGCCAAGACCCGCGAGCTGATCAACCGCATGCCGCACAAGGTGATCTGGGGCACGGACATGCTGCCCACGGACAAGCTGTACAAGGTCTGGTCGCTCTACCTGCGCACGACCAGGAAGGACATCGATTATACGTTCGCCAGCTTCTATCCCGGCCAGGGTGACTGGCTGGTTGACGGGCTCGGGCTGGAAAAGCCAGTGCTCGAGAAGTTCTGCCGCGACGTGGCCAAGGGGCTGCTCGGACTGGACTGAGCGCCTGGAGCGCTCACGGCGGGCCTGGCTTGTGCGACACCGCAATGGGGCTTATTGTCCCCGCAAACTGGACTGGAAGACCAATCCCGGCGCGCATGCCGCCCGGACCACGGATTCACGAGCGGAGAATGCCACGATGAACGGTCAGTACCTCGATTTCGAGAAACCGATCCACGACCTGGTGGACAGGATCGCCGAACTGGACCGTCTGTCGGAGAGCCAGGGCCTGGACCTGCGTTCCGAGATCGGCAAGCTGGAGAAAAAACTGGCGCGCCTGCGGGAGGAAATATACCGCAAGATCACACCTTACCAGCGGGTCCAGCTGGCCCGTCACCCGCAGCGCCCTTACGCCCTGGACTACATCGGCTCAGTGTTCGAGGGGTTCGTGGAGCTCCACGGCGACCGTCAGTTCCGCGACGACCCGAGCATCGTGGCCGGCTGGGCCTGGTTCGAGGGCCGGGCCGTGATGGTGATCGGCCAGCAGAAAGGCCGCGACACCAAGGAGAAAATCTACCGCAATTTCGGGATGCCGCACCCGGAGGGCTATCGCAAGGCGTTGCGCCTGATGTACCTGGCCGAGAAGTTCAGCCGTCCGGTGGTGACCCTGATCGACACCACGGGCGCCTACCCCGGCCTGGGGGCCGAGGAGCGCGGCCAGGCCGAGGCGATCGCCCGCAACCTGCGCGAGATGACCCTGTTGCGCACGCCCCTGGTCTCAGTGATTATCGGCGAGGGCGGAAGCGGGGGGGCCCTGGCCCTGGGCATGGGCAACCGGGTGCTGATGCTCGAGAACGCGACCTACTCGGTTATCTCGCCCGAGGGCTGCGCCTCGATCCTGTGGCGCGATGACGCGGAGAAGGAGAAAGCCGCCGCAGCGCTCAAGCTGGACGCTAAAAGCCTGTTCGGGTTCGGCATAATCGACGAGATAATCCCCGAGCCCAACGGCGGGGCGCACATGGACCCGGCCGCCTCCTCGGCCAGCCTGAAAGAGGTGCTCTCGCGCCACCTGGCTCAGCTCAGCAAGGTCAAGCCCGAGGAGCTGGTGCGCCAGCGGATCGACAAGTTCAGCCACATGGGTGCGTACGAGGAGTGAGGTGGGGCTGTTTAAGCTATGGATTTTACTGTAAGGGCACGGCCTGCCGTGCCCTTTTCTTTTTGACATCAGAATCACGGGAGGCCCGGATTGGGTCTGACTGCATGAGGTATGGAAGGGGCAGTCTCTGCCTCCCCCTTTGAAAAAGGGGGATTGAGGGGAGATTTGATATTATCTAATCCTTTCTTTCCACTGCCTTGTCTGGCGGGAGGATATCGCGAAAGAGGTGGTAAAACGGACTGTCTGATTAAATCCCCCCGGCCCCCCCTACGCCGGGGATCGAGAATCAAAGCGGATTCCAGGAGTCGCAGGCAGCGCGGGCCTACCGTAGGGGCGAACCTTGTGTTCGCCCGTTTACTTTTGCCTGCTATCTGAAAACCAAAAGGCCCCGCTTCACAGCGAGGCCAGGGTTTCCACTAAGCTGTCCATCTGCTTTCTTGTCCGCTTCTCTGTCACCGCGGTGAGAAGCAGGCCCTCCCACTGACTGTCCAGACGCCCCAGGTCGATCCCGGCCAGGAACCCGCGCGCCAGGGCTTTCTCGATCACCTCGCGCGGCGGCTTGGGCGGCCGCAGCACAAACTCGCGGAAGAACGGCTGCTCCGGGTACGCCAGGCTCCAGCCGGGCAGGGCCGCGATACGCTCGGCCAGATAGTGGGCTTTCTGCAGGCTCAGGTTCGCCGCCTCGGTCAGGCCCTCGCGGCCCAGCAGGGTCAGGTGGATCGTGGCGGCCAGGGCCAGAAGGGCCTGGTTGGTGCAGATGTTGCTGGTGGCGCGCTCGCGCTTGATATGCTGCTCGCGGGTCTGAAGGGTGAGCACGTAGCCCGGCTTGCCGTTCACGTCCTCGGTCATGCCGACCAGACGGCCCGGGAGCTGGCGTTTGTAGCCCTCGCGCGTGGCGAAAAAGCCCAGATACGGTCCGCCGAAACTGAGCGGCACGCCCAAGGGCTGGCCCTCGCCCACTGCGATATCGGCCCCCGCCTCGCCGGGCGAGGTGGTCAGGGCCAGGGCCACCGGGTCGCAGACCACCACCGAGAGCGCACCCTTTTCTTTCGCCAGGGCGCAGAGGGCTGCGGTGTCCTCCAGCGCTCCCAGGAAATTGGGGCTCTGCACGATAACGCAGACCGTGTCCTCATCCAGGGCCGCGGCCAGGGCCTCAGGGTCGGTGGCGCCGTTCTTCGACGGCACCCGGCGCACAGTGCAGCGCCCACCGGAATTGTAGGTTTCCACCACCTGACGGTAGGCCGGGTTCACCGTGTCCGAGACCAGGACCACCGAACGCTCATCATTGATCGCGGCGGCCATCAGGGCGGCATCCGCCGTGACCGAGCCGCCGTCGTAGCCGCTGGCGTTGGCGATGTCCATGCCGGTCAGGCGGCAGACAAGACTCTGGTACTCGTAGATCGCCTGGAGCGTGCCCTGGCTGACCTCGGCCTGGTAGGGCGTGTAGCAGGTGTAGAGCTCGGAGCGCGAAAGGAGCTGCCAGGTGGCGGCCGGGATGTAGTGGTCCCAGGCCCCGCCGCCCAGGAAACTGAGCGTGGCGAAGGGGTCGCAGTTGGCGGCGGCCACCTCCTCGACCAGGGCGGTGACTTCCATCTCGGTCAAGGGCTCGGGCAGGCTCAGACGGCAGCGGGCCTGGACCTCGGCCGGGATGGAACGGAAAAGCTCATCCAGCGAATTCAGGCCGAGGCTTTCGAGCATCCTCTTGACATCGGCCTCGGTGTGTGGCGTATATCTCATTCTCTGCGCGCGCTTTCCGGCCTCAGCCGATCATGTCCTTGTATTCTTCCGGGGTCAGAAGATCGTCCGGGGCTTCCTTGGTCCTGACCTTGATCATCCAGCCGTCACCGTACGGGTCGCTGTTGACCAGCTCCGGCTCATCGGCCAGGGTGTCGTTGATCTCATCCACGGTCCCGGTGACCGGGCTGTAGAGGTCGGCCACGGTCTTGACCGCCTCGATTGTGCCGAAGCTTTCCATTGTCTCGACCTGGTCGCCCACCTCGGGCAGCTCGACATAGACGATGTCACCAAGCTCGTTCTGGGCGTAATCAGTGATCCCGATCACCGCGAGGTCATCCTCCTCGAAACGGACCCATTCGTGTTCCTTGGTGTACTTCAAATCCTTCGGGATTTTCATCTTGCATTCCTCTTCCGAATTGTGAAAAAGGTATCCTCGAGCTCGCTGCGGGGTTTCAGGCGCGCAGGTATCTGTTACAGGCCCGCTACTATATTTAAACAATAATCCTTTGTCAAGGACAGATAAAGGGGCGGCGCTCAAAAAAAGGGAGCGCCGGGCTGGGACATAACCCCGGCGCTCCCTGAGCGTGGATCAGCGCAAGGTGACCTGGCCGGTCACGGCGCCGGTGGTGGCGGCATCCGCCGAGCCCTTGAAACCGGGCTGCTTGCCGCCCACCGTGATCTCGAACGCGCCTGGCTCGGCCACGCGCACACCGTTGTCGTTGATGATGGTGAAGGCATCCGGCGCGAGGCTGAACTCACAGCGGGCGCTCTCGCCCGGGGCGAGCGAGACGCGCTTGAACCCGACCAGGGCGCGCTGCGGCACGGGCACCGAGGCCTCCAGGTCGGACAGGTAGACCTGGACCACCTCATCCCCGGCGCGGCTGCCGGTGTTCTTGACCGTGACCGCCACTTTGACCGAGTCGCCGGCGACGATCTCGGCGGGAACGCTCAGCTCGCCGTACTCGAACGTGGTGTAGCTGAGGCCGAAGCCGAACGGGTAGAGCGGCTCACCCTTGAAATAGCGGTAGGTGCGGCCCTGCATGTTGTAGTCCTCGAACGAGGGGAGCTGGTCGACCGACTTGTAGAAAGTCACCGGCAGGCGTCCGCCCGGGTTGTAATCACCGAACAGCACATCCGCCACGGCCTTTCCGCCCTCCTCGCCCGGGTACCAGGCCTCGACTATGGCCGGCACGCTCTTGTCGGCGCTGTTGATCGACAGCGCGCTGCCGTTCATCAGCACCAGCACCACCGGCTTGCCCGAGGCCACGGCCTGCTTGAGCAGGGCCTCCTGGGTGGCGGGAAGGTCGAGGCTGGTGCGGTCGCCGCCCGAGAACCCGGGCACCTCGACCGGCATTTCCTCGCCCTCCAGATTGGGCGACAGCCCCAGGCAGAGCACGATCAGGTCGGCCTGCCTGATGACCGGGGCGATATCGGCCTGCACTGGCAGGCTCCACTCCAGCACCACGTTGCCGTCACCCTTCATCCCGGTCATCTCGAGCTGCAGCTCGTGCACGCTGCCGGCCTCGAACTCGACCTCGGCGCTCTTCTCGGTCCAGGCGCTGGTGTCCGACTGGACAAGCGCGGCGCCATCCAGGCTGAGGGCGAACTTGTCGCGGCAGGAAAGACGCAGCTTGTAGCGGCCGTCCACCGGGGCCTGCACTTTCCCGCTGATCCGGGCCGAGTGCACCTGGCCCTCCAGCTGCGGCACCATCGGCCAGTGGAAACGGTGGTACTGGAAACCGATGAACGGGGCGTCCGTGACCGCCACCGGCTCGCCGGAGACCGCCTCACCCGCGAAATGCTCCACTTTCAGCTTGCCGTTCCAGCCCTCGACCGGCTGAATGGCCTCCGGCGGGACCATTTCCCAGTTCTCGAAATTCTGGGCGATGCCGCAGCCGGTGCGGTAGGTGACCTCGGCCTCCGGTGGCAGCTTGGCCCGGATACCGTCCAGCACCGTGGTGTAGGCCGAGGGATGGCCGTTGTAGTTTCCCAGCAGGCAGTCCAACGAAACCGCCTGGGGCCCGAGCACGACCACTTTCTTGTACTTGTTGCGGTCCAGGGGCAACATCCCGCCGGCGTTTTTCAGCAGAACGATGGACTTGTGCGCCGCCTCCAGGGCCAGCGCGCGGTGCTCCGGGCTGTCGTTGACCGATACGGGAATCTGTGCGTAGGGAACCATGCTGTCGGGGTCGAACATCCCGAGGCTGAAACGGGCCAGGAACAGGTGCGTGACCGCGGAGTCGATCTCGGCCTCGGTGAGCAGGCCCTTTTCCACCGCCTCGCCCAAGGCCTCCTGGTAGGACTCGCCACAGTTGAGGTCACAGCCGGTGCGTACGGCCAGCGCGGCGGCCTCGGCCGCGTTGGCGACCACGTTGTGGCCCTGGTAGAAATCGCGGATCGCCCAGCAGTCGCTGACCACGTAACCCTTGAAATGCCATTCGTTGCGCAGGATATCGACCAGCAGGGTGGGGCTGGCGCAGCAGGGATGGCCACGGAAACGGTTGTAGGCTCCCATGATGCTCCAGGCGCCGCCCTCGACGATGCAGGCGTGGAAAGCCGGCAGGTAGGTTTCCAGGAAATCGCGGTCCCCCACCACGGCGTCAAAACGGTGGCGCTCCGGCTCCGGGCCGCTGTGCACGGCGTAGTGCTTGGGCGTGGCCACTGTTTTCAAGTACTTGGGGTCATCGCCCTGCAGGCCCTTGACAAACTGCACGCCCAGGCGCGCGGTAAGGAACGGGTCCTCGCCGTAGGTTTCCATGCCCCGGCCCCAGCGCGGGTCGCGGAAAATGTTGATATTGGGCGACCAGAAAGTCAGGCCGGTGTAGATCCGGTGGTCGCCGTTGCGCATGGCCTCGTTGTGCTTGGCCCGGCCCTCATCCGAGATCACCGTGGCCAGGCGGAAATGCAGGTCGGTGTCCCAGGCGGCGGCCAGACCGATGGACTGAGGGAACACGGTGGCGATGCCGTTGCGGGCCACGCCGTGCAGGGCCTCGTTCCACCAGTTGTAGGAGGGGATGCCCAGACGGTCTACTGCCGGCGCGTCGTGCCCCATCTGCGAGATTTTCTCGGGCAGGGTCATGCGCGAGACCAGGTCCGCGGTCCGGTCCGCGAAAGGCAATCCGGTGTCGAGATACGCCATTTTTTTCTCCTTGGGCGCACAGGAACCAGCCGCCAGGGCCAGCACACACGCGGCCAGGCCGGCCGTCAGGTACCTGAAAACGAACATTTGCATCGCCACCGTCCCTCCGTTTGAGCGTTACGGCTGAGATAACCGGATATAAATTGAGTTCTCCGCAAAACGATTCTAACCACTCGGAAACAGTCGTACAAGCTTTTCCGCACTCGCGGCGGTCTTAAACCCGGCCCAGGCGGGAAAAAGAAATATTTGCTGTTTTTTCGCACGGGTCTTATTATTCTCATTACGCTTACAGCACTGACAATTAAGGTCAGGCCGCAGGACCAACCTTCTCTGTCCCCGGAGCGCCGGATGCCCATCGACATTAAAGCCATTCTCAAAAGAATGAGCCTCGAGCAGAAAATCGGGCAGATGATCTGGTGCCCGCTCTGCGGTTTCCACAACTCCCTCAAGGACAGACAGATCGCCCAGGGTGAGGATCTGGCCCGCAGCGGCGCTCTGGGAGGCATGCTGTTCAAATGCGGAGAGCTGTACGAGACAGCCACACGCATCCAGAAAATCCAGCAGGGTCTGGAGCTGCCCCTGGCCGTGGCGGCCGAGGTGGAAAACGGACTCGGCTCGCTTCTTTCCCGGGGCACGCATTTCCCGAGCAACATGGCGTTCGGGGCTACACGCAGCGGAGAATACGCCTACCTGGCCGGCAAGATCACGGCCGAGGAATGCCGGGCCGTTGGAATCAACACGATCATCGGCCCGACCTGCTCCCGGGTGGGTGTGGCGATCCCCGAGGGCCTGCCCAGGGTGGAATCGTACGGTGAGAAACTGCACCTGGTGACCCGTCTGTCCACGGCTTTTATCAAGGGCGTGCACACCGGCGGCGCTGTGGCGGCCCCGCGCTATTTCCCGGGCACCGAGGCGATCTGCAAGGGCGAGTTCACCGGCAGCCGCTGGCTGTATCATCTGCGCAAGCTGCTGGTCGACACCGAGCTGGGTGTGTTCGAGCTGCTGAGCGAGGCCGGCCTGGCCGCGCTGATCGTGGACTGGCGCGAGATGCCGGACCTGATCTCGGGCAAGATGGTGCCGGCGATCACCGACCGCAACCTGGTGGAGGTTTTCCTGCGCGAGGTCCTGGGGTTCAAAGGCGTGGCCATGACACCCGACCTGTCGGAACGTCACATGGAACATCTGCTCGAACCGGAGTCGCTGGTGGCGATGGTCAACGCCGGGGTGGATGTCTTGGCCGGGGTGCCCGACCCGGAGGCGGTGACCCGGACCCTGCTGGACGCGGTCTACCGTGAGCGTATCCCGATCACCCGGGTGGAGCAGTCCGCCGAGCGCGTGCTGTCCCTGCGCCTGCGCCTGAAAAAGAACACCCGCCCGGTGATGATCCCTGAGGAGATCGACCGCAAGGTCTCCAGCCCGGCCAACCTCGAGGTGGCCGACCGGGTGGCCGAGGACTCGATCACCCTTCTGCGCGACCGCCGCCACCTCCTGCCGCTCGACCCGGCGCTGCGCCGCTCGCTGCTCAACCTGACTTTCACCGCGCGTTTCGAGCCGGACATGGAGAAAGACCTCCATGACTGCCTGAGCAAAACTTTCGAGCGTGTCAGCAGCCGTCAGCTGGACAGCCGGGTGGACTCGGCCAAGCTGGATGAGGCCTGGGTCGAGGCCCAGTCGGCCGAGGTGATCCTCTGCTGCATGTTCACTAACCAGGGACCGAAATATTCGGCCCACGGTTTCAGCCCGACCCAGGTGGAATTCGTTCGCCGCCTGATCGAGATGGACAAGCCAGTCATTATGGCCTCGTTCGGCGACCCGCGGGTGATCTGCCTTTTCCCGGAGATCGACTGCTATCTCTGCCTCTACTCCTCCTGCCGCGCCAGCCAGTGCGCCCTGGTCAACGACCTGTTCGGCAAGCTGGTGATGCCGGTCAAGGGCAAGCTGCCGATCACCCTGGACCGCAGCCTGCCCTACGGTTTCGGCCTGGACCTGGCGCAATAGCCCGGGGCCAGGGGGGGCCGGCGGGGCGCAAAGCGCCCGGCCGGCCGCGCGGGGGAACCCGCAGGATCGTAACACTCCCTCGACACTTTCCTCACCTCCACCCTTGTCTTCTCCCTGCCCCCGCGCGCGGCCAGCCCCGCGTGAAACGCGGCGCCGGCCCCCCGCTCCGCACCGTGGCCTCGCTCTCTGGACAAGCCTGCCTCGACTCCATATCGTTAGTACGAAGGAGGAAAGACAATGGAAAAGAAAGCCACTGTCCGTTGGGTCGAGGGTTTGCAGTTCGTGGCCAACCCGCCCTCCAACCATGCGATCCTGCTGGATGGCGCCGGGCCGGGCGGCGGCGCCGACAGCGCCGTGCACCCCAAGGAGCTGCTGCTGTGCGCCGTGGCCGGCTGCACCGGGATGGATGTCATCTCGATCCTGAACAAGATGAAAGTGCAGGTGAAAGCCTTCGAGATGACAGTCAGCGCGGATGAGGCCGAGGAGCACCCGAAGTACTACCGCAGCATCAAGGTGACCTATGTCCTAAGGGGCGAGGATATACCCGAGGATAAGGTTAAAAAGGCCGTGGACTTGAGCAGCGAGAAATACTGCGGCGTGATGGCCACCCTGCGCCAGCCGGTGGCGGTGAGCACAGAGGTCCGGATCGAGAAAGGCTGAGGCCTCAAAGGTCGTGGACCTTGCGGCTCATGGCCAGGCTTTCCAGCTCCAGGGTGACCGTGACCAGACTGTCGCCGGGGAGCTGGCCCGGCTGGACACAGACAGTCGGGCCCAGGGCCGCGCGCCAACGCCCTCCCGCGGAGGGCGACTCGTGGATATGGCCGTGCAGGGAGAGCCGGGGCTGGACACGCTCCAGGAAAGAACGCACCGCCAGCGAGCCGACATCCGCGCCGGATTCGATTATCCCCAGGCCGAGGCCCTGCGGCGGCTGGTGCAGCACATAGACCGCGCGCGACTGGTCGGGCGGGCATGGGAGACGGTCGAGGCTCGCGCCAAGGTCGGGCAGAGCCAGGCAGCGCTCGTTCCAGTCCGGGGCCGGGTAAAGGCCATCCGGACCGGACAGCAGCGGAGTGCGGGATACCGGCGGCGGAGTGGAGTCCGGGCGGTCGCGGCGGCAGCGGTCCTTGAGGGCGAACGGCGCATCCGTGGTCAGGGGCGAGCCGATAAAGTACCAGCCATCGAGTTCCACCGCCTCATCCAGCAACACCCGCCCGCAGCCCGACCCGGCCATGACCTCGCGGAACAGCCCGTCCAGGCCGGCCAGGTCCATGTTGCCCAGGGTGGCCAGGAACAGGATTCCGCGGCTTGACAGCGAATCGAGGTATTGCCTGAACCAGCCCTCGAGGAACTGTTTCTGCACCGCGAACAGGTCCGGTCCCAGCGGATAGAGGTCGCCGCCGTTGACAATCGCGCGCGCACCGCAGCCGTGCGCCAGCTCGGCGGCTTTCTCATACGCCGCCTTGCGGCCGTGGAGATCGGTGACATACAGGACTTTCACAGTGTGAATCCCTTCCGGCGGTGTACGCCGGGACTCAATCTACAACCGGGTGTGCGCTCCGGCAAGACAGCCGGCCGCCCCGATCCGGAAAAAACTAAACCCCTTTGCCCGCAGGGTCGATAATCAGGTTGTACGCCTTGCAGCGGCCCATGCATTCCATACTTGCGTAAACTCTAAGAATTCGCAATAATACAGGGAATGAATGCGCCGGCTGGGGGCTTGTTTTTTCTGGAGGGAGCCTTGATGGCAGTTGTTGGAGAACTCGAAGGACTGATCCGCAATCACGACCTTCTTATCTCGCGCGGCTCCATTGTGGATGCCGCCAAGGTGAAGGCCCTGATTTCGGAGTACATGTCCAAGAACGACATCATCTCCCGTTTCTACAAGCCGATCCGGGAAAAGCTGGAGGAACTGCTTTTCTGCGCCGAGAACAATTTCGATAAATTCCAGGAGATATTGAACTACAAGCAGATCACTCAGCTTGAGTACTACTATCCGGAATTTTTCAAGGAATTCTCGCGCGACCTTAACGATTCGGCCAATGGACGGATCGCGGGGGGAATCCAGCTCTACGCCGGCCTTCTGGCCGCCTCCAGCCTGCACGCCGACCGCCGCCTGCTGTTCAAGACAATCGACCATTTCCTCAGCAAACGGGAATATGCCAAGGTCCAGCGCATCTTCGAACGCCTGGACGAGACCTCCCGTACCGTGGCGGCCCTGGGCGCCGAGAACGGCGCAGTGCGGAACAATGTCCTGATCTCGGATGAGGGCGTGGCGAAGGAGATCGGGCGGATGCTGTTCGCGGCCTACTCCGAGGAGACCTCACGCCTGGAGGGGCAGAACCAGGGCTATGCTTTCGCCCGCAACGCGTTCCTGCTGGCCAACATCATGAGTTCCTACCTTCCGGAGCAGGAACTGATCACCGACTCCAGCCTGGTCAGCGCGGCGGTCCTGTATTTCAAGGAGCTGGTCCAGCGCACCGACATCGACAACACGGCCGAGCTGGTCAAGTTCATCGAGCAGTTCAAGAACAACCCCGCCACCCTGAAATTCAGGAACGAAAGCCCGGAGCTGTTTGCCAACTACATGAGCAGCCCGGATGTGCGGGAATCGCTCAACGAGCTGATCCGCAACCTGCTGGGCAAAACCCGTTTCGATGAGGCGCGCAACCTGTCCACCGCGCTGGAGGGCATGCTCGCCTTCGATGCGATCTTCCTCGACCATATCGGTTCGCTCAAGGAAAGCCGTTTCTACGTACAGGCGATCGAGATGGCCGAGAAGATGAAGATGAAGGACATGCTGACCGACGAGCTGAAAATCGAGGCCCTGCGCACCCTGATGAGCGATTACTCGGAAAGCCCCCTGCGCTCTAACCTGAAGCGCCTGAGGAATTTTTGCTCCCGCTACGGCATCAACGCCGTGAGCTTTCCCGGGATCGCCACATTCCTGCGCGAGCAGCTCGAGCAGATCGAGCGCGCCAACCCCGACCTGAGCGCGGACATCGAACAGCTCTACAAGGTGTTCCGCGTGCAGAAAGTGCGCCGTGAGAACATGCAGATCGGCCTGCTGAAAATCTTCGAGCCGATCGTGATCTTCTTCACCTGGGTCTTCAAGCTGTTCCTGCGCGTGTTCAGCGGGGGCGCCGCCGCGGCCCCGGCTTCCAAGAACGGCCGCCGCTGAGATTTCGTTCAGTCTTTCCTTTCCGATACCCCGGTAATTCAGTTTGCCATCAGGATTCTCTATTCCATCAGGAATTCCGCGCGGTTATTCGCAGGGCTCAAAACCATCGAAAAAACTTAGGGGAGGGTTTAAAACCCTCCCCTACATATGGACACCTCACGGCTCTACCGCTGGGCATTTCATCCCAAAGGCGTGCTTCCTGACGTCGGTCCGCGTAGGGGCAGACCCCTGTGCCTGCCCTTTTTATCCGGGCGGCCACGGGGGGCCGCCCCTACGGTATCTATTCTCTCCTTACGGTCGAACATAACAAGTTCTTGACCGTTCCCCTCAAAGCCCCTGGAACGGTTGGTCCCGCTCGAAATCCGGGCAGTAGTTATCCCGGCTCTCCAGGGCCTGGGCCCAGACATTCTCCAGGCGGAACTCCTCGACCAGGGCCAGGGCCTGCTCGTACTCGCGGACAGTGATCGGCCGCTCCAGCCCGGGGGTGACTGTGGCCCGGTAGGAGGGGAAATATTGGGACATCAGGCTGAGCTGCACGTAGCGGGAGATGTCGCGGGAAAGAAATTCCAGCACCTGGCGGGTGCCGGCCAGGCCGCCGGGCAGGATCAGGTGGCGCACGATCAGCCCTCGGACAGCGACACCGCGTGCATCCAGTTCCAGGAGCCCCACCTGACGGAACATCTCGGACACCGCCGCGCGGTTGAGCTCCACATAGCCGCGCCCCTCGCTCAGGCGCTGTGCCGCCTCATCCGAACCGAATTTCATGTCGGGCAGATAGATATCCACCACCCCATCCAGAAGGGCCAGGGTCTCGGCGGTCTCGTAGCCGCCGCTGTTCCAGACCACGGGCAAGCGGCAGTCGGAGGCGGCCGCAAGCTCCAGTGCGGCCAGCACGACCGGAAGGTGCGAGCTGGCGGTGACCAGGTTCAGGTTGTGGCAGCCGGCCCGCTGAAGAGCCAGGAAGCGCCCGGCCAGGCCCTGGGCGTCCAGTTCCTGCACCCCGCTGTCCGCGGCCCCTCCCGGGGGAAGGTGCGATATCTGGAAGTTCTGGCAGAACAGGCAGTGCAGGCCGCAACCGGCGAAAAACACCGTGCCCGAGCCCCCCGTGCCCACGAGCGGCGGCTCCTCGCCGAAATGGGGCACCGCGCTCGCCACCGGGGCGCTGATAACTGAATCCGCCCCGCAGGCCCCCCGTTGTCCCCCGGAACGCTTCGCCCGGCAGGCGCGGGGGCAGAGACGGCACTCTGCGGCCAGCTCCAGGGCGCGTTCCGCACGATTCGTCAGCTCGCCGCTCGCGGCCAGGGCCAGCCAGCCGGGCTTGTATGTCTCGTTCGTACCACTCAACCGGCCTGCCTCCGAATGAGCTAACCCGCGGTAAAACCGCATAGCATCATAATGCGGGGGGCGGGTTTGAAACCCACCCCTACAGTGCTTACGGCAATCCCAGCCTGTCTATTTCGCTTGCCCATCCACCGCAACGGCCTCGATCTCGACCAGCGCGCCGCGGGCCAGGGCCGCCACGGCCACCGTGGAGCGGGCGGGCTTGGCGCCCGGGAAGAACTTGACATACTCCTCGTTCATCGCGCCGAAATAGTCGATATCTGTCAGGAACACGGTTGTCTTGACCACCCGGTCCATCCCGGAGCCGTTGGCCTCCAGGACAGCCTTGATGTTCTGGAGCGCCTGACGCACCTGGGCGCGGATCTCCGGCTCCATCTTGCCGCTGGAGGGCTCCGCGCCGATCTGTCCGGCCACGAAAACCAGCCCCTGGGCCTTGACCGCGTTCGAGAAAGGCGGCTCCGGTTTCTGTTCCGTTTTCTCCGCGCCCTGGGCCAAAAGGGCTCCAGCCGTCAACAGCAGCGACAGCGCGGCAACTATCAATTTATTCATCCTGATCTCCCGCTTGAATGAACAGCCAGCTCAGCATTCATCCGCTCGCAACGTGTGCAGGCCTTTTCCCCGACCCCTCCCGCAGCGTCATCTTTACAGCAGCTCGTCTATATACACCCGCCGTCCCTCGCGGGCGCTGATCACCGCGGCCAGAACCGGGGCCAGGCTGCGAAGGCCCTCCTCGCCGTTGACAATCGGCTCGCGGTCCTCGCGCACCGCGCCCTGGAAATCCTTCAGCTCCACAGCCAGGCTGTCCTGCGGCTCGAAATCGATCCAGTGGTCGCTCTCATCCACGTGCCCGAACTTGTCCAGTCGCTCGATGCGCCCGTCATCCACCCAGTACATGTAGCGCAGAAGGCCCTCGCTTCCGTGCCACACGCTGTAGCAGTCGTTGTGGATGTAGCTCGAGACCAGCACCCCGGTGGCCCCGGACTCGAACTCCAGCAGCGTGGCGCTCAGGTCGGGGTTGTCCATGTCCAGCATCACGTTCTCGAAATGCGAACTCACGCTCACCACCTCGCCGAGGGTGGCCCGCATCACGTCAAGAAGGTGGATGCCCATCTGGATGAGCGACTGGCTGGGGCAGGTGGCCTGGCTCCAGCGCCAGTCTCCGGGCCGCAGGCCGAACGCGTTGCTCGACCCGAAATGCGCCTCCACGACCAGCGGCTGTCCGATCCGGCCCGCCTGCACCAGCTCGCGTATTTTGGTGTACGATCCGGAAAAGCGTGTGCTGTGGCCCACGCAGAGCTTCACTCCATTATCGCGGCAGACCGAGACCAGGGCCTCGCCCTCCTTGATGCTGTTGGTGATCGGCTTGTCCACGAACACGTGCTTACCCCGCACCGCGGCCTCGTAGCCCTGTTCCAGGTGATTGTGGTTGGGCGTGGCGACAATCACCGCCTCCAGCTCCGGGTGCTCCAGCATCTGGTTGTAGCTCTCGCAGGGGGTGCAGCCGAACTCGGCGGCGAATTTCTCGCGCGAGGCCGCAGTGCGGCTGTAGCAGGCCACCACCTGGATGCTGCGGTTTTTCGTGCCGCTCAGGGCCAGTTTCTTGCCGAAATTCAGTCCGGCCAGTCCTACACGCAAGGGTTCCATGACAGTTCCTTTCGTCTCAAGGTTGAAAAAATCTCCCGCCGCGCAGCCGTTCCCTCTCGCTCCGGCGGTGTTGATAAAAATAGCCCCCAGGCGGGGGATGAGGCAAGCCCGATTCCCATGAGGATTTTCGCGTTTTTCCCGCGGCTCTTGCGGCCCAGGACAGGCCCCAGGCGCGTTTAAAGCTGAATCCGCTGTTGCTTATCCGGCCCGGGAAGTTTAAATTAATTTTGACTGGACCGGCACAGAGGCAAGAAAGGTGGAGACCGGATGGATCAGCCAGCGCCCGACAAGCGCTCCCGGAAACGACAGATTGCCCGCGAAACCCTGGAGCGTTACACAGGCAGCGCGCCGGACCTGTTTCAACCCTATGTCCTTCTGACCAATTTCCAGCTCTACGCCGAGCGTTTCGCCGCGGGCGCCGGGCGCTCCAGCCAGCGCGGCTCGGCCATGAGCGCCGCGCATGATCCCTCCGCCGGGATCAGCCTGGTCTGTTTCGGCATCGGCTCGCCCAATGCCGCCCTGATCGTGGATGTGCTCACCGCGGTGGAGCCGAGGGCGCTGCTGTTCCTGGGCCTGTGCGGGGGCCTGAGCGCCAAGCACCGGGTGGGAGATTTCTTCCTGCCCACCGCGGCGATCCGGGATGACGGGGCCAGCCACCATTACCTGCCCGAGCGGGTGCCGGCCCTGCCCTATTTCCTGATCCAGCGCCACCTGAGTCTCGAACTCGACCGGCGGGGCCTGACCTGCCGCCATGGCATTATCCACACTACCGGGTACCGTTTCTGGGAGTTCGACCAGTCGTTCCGCGAGGTGCTGCTGGCCGAGCGCGCCCGGGCCATCGACATGGAGACCGCCGCCGTGTTCGCGGTCGGGTTCGCCCTGGGGCTAAGAGTGGGGGCGCTGCTGTTGATCAGCGACCTGCCGCTGACCGAGGAAGGGATCAAGACACGGCGCAGCTCGCGCGCCGTGTTCGACAAGTTCACCGACATTCATCTGGATGTGGGACTCAGCTCGCTGTTGCAGATACAGAAAGAGAGCGGCTGAGCCGCAGAGCAGCCGCTGAAACCCGACAATCTCCGGAGCAAAGCGCCCGCACGGGGAGCCGCGCTCATGCTTTCAATCCGCCCAAGACGCTGGACTACAAGGGACACCCAATGAAAAACATCACCGAGTTTTCGATTGTCCCCGCGCTGCCCGAAAAACTCCGCGTGCTGCGCGAGATCGCCGGCAACCTGTACTGGGCCTGGGACCATGACCTGATCGAGCTGTTCCGGCGCATGGACCCCAACCTCTGGGAAGCGACCCGCCACAACCCCTCGCTCATCCTGGACACGATCGACCAGACCACCCTGGACAAGCTGGCCGTGGATGACGGGTTCCTGGACCACCTGAACTCGGCCCGTCAGCGTCTGGAAGAGTACCTGGCCGACACGCGCACCTGGTTCCAGAAAGCCCACGGTGACCAGGACTACAAGATGACCGTGGCCTATTTCAGCGCCGAGTTCGGCATCTCCGAGTGCCTGCCGATCTACTCCGGCGGCCTGGGCGTGCTGGCCGGCGACCACGTGAAAAGCGCCAGCGACCTGGGCGCCCCCCTGGTGGGGGTGGGCCTGATGTACCAGCACGGCTATTTCCGCCAGTACCTCAATATCGACGGGTACCAGCAGGAATCCTACTACGACAACGACCCCTACAAGCTGCCGGTGGCCCCGGTCAACGACGCCCAGGGCAAACAGATCGTGATCTGCGTGCCGTTCCCCGGCCGCAATGTCTGCGCCCGCATCTGGAAAGCCCAGGTCGGCCGGGTGCCGCTGTATCTGCTGGACACCAATGTCCCGGCCAACAGCCCCTCCGACCGGGCGATCACCTACCAGCTCTACGGCGGGGACAAGGAGATGCGCATCCAGCAGGAAATCCTGATGGGCGTGGGCGGGCTGATCGCGCTGGACGCCATCGGGATCGACCCGGATGTCTGCCACATGAACGAGGGCCACGCCGCGTTCCTGGGCATCGAGCGTATCCGGAGGCTTACCACCGACGCAAAGCTCTCGTTCGATGAGGCCCTGGCCGCGGTGAGGCCGGGCACCATTTTCACCACCCACACCCCGGTCCCGGCCGGCATCGACACGTTCGACCCGGCCATGGTGGACTACTATTTCTCGCCGCTGTACGGGCAGCTCGGCCTGGACAAACGCCGCTTTCTGGCCCTTGGGCGCCGCAACCCGGATAACGACCTCGAACCGTTCAACATGGTCTACCTGGCTTTCCGGCTTTCGGGCTACTACAACGGCGTGAGCCGCCTTCACGGCGCGGTCAGCCGCAACATGTGGCAGAATGTCTGGAGCGGCGTGCCCCTGGAGGACGTGCCGATCACCCACGTGACCAACGGCGTGCATATCCACTCCTGGCTGAGCCGCGATTTCGCCTCCCTCTACGACCGCTACCTGGGGCACCGCTGGCGCGAGAACCCCACGGACACGGCGGTCTGGGACCGGGTGGACCAGATTCCGGCCGAGGAAATCTGGCGCACCCACGAGCGCCGCCGCGAGCGCCTGGTGGCTTTCGCCCGCAAGCGCCTGAAGCGACAGCTTTCCGAGCGCGGGGCCTCGGCCCAGGAAATCTCCCTGGCGGATGAGGTGCTGGAGCCGGGCTTGCTGACCATCGGGTTCGCCCGCCGTTTCGCCACCTACAAGCGCGCCACTCTGCTGCTGAAAGACGTCGAGCGCCTGAAACGGATCATGAACAGCAAGGACCGCCCGGTCCAGTTCATCTTCGCCGGCAAGGCCCATCCGCGGGACGAGGAGGGCAAGGCTTTCATCCGCCAGATCGTGCATTTTTCGAACGACCCCGAGGTGCGCCGCCGGATCGTGTTCCTCGAAAACTACGACCTGGTGGTCTCGCGCTACATGGTCCAGGGAGTGGATGTCTGGCTGAACAACCCGCGCCGTCCGATGGAGGCCTCGGGCACCAGCGGCATGAAAGCGGTCTACAACGGAGCGCTCAACCTGAGCACCCTGGACGGCTGGTGGGATGAGGCCTACGAGCTGGAGCGCGACTCCGGCTGGGCCATCGGTAAGGGCGAGGAATACACCGACCTGGCCCTTCAGGATGAGATCGAGTCCAACGCCCTGTACAACCTGCTGGAAAACGAGGTGGTGCCGCAGTTCTACCAGCGCAGCGAGAACGGTCAGCCGCGCCGCTGGATCGACAAGATGCGCGCCTCGATCTCCAAGCTCGGGCCGGTGTTCAACACCAACCGCATGGTCCAGGAATACCTGGAGCGTTTCTACCTGCCCGCCGCCGAGAGCACGGTCACCCTTTCGGCCGACAACTACGCCCGCGCCAGGGAACTGGCCGCCTGGACCAGACGGGTCCGGGAGGCCTGGGGTGGTGTGCGCATCGAGAAAGCCGAAGCGGAGGTCGACCGCGAGTACCTGGTCGGCACGGAGATGAAAGTCCGGGCCGAGGTGCGCCTGGGCTCGCTCACGCCCGAGGATATCTCGGTGGAGGTCTATTACGGCACACTCAACCAGCGGCGCGAGATCACCGGGTCGAACACGGTGGTCATGGAGCACAAGGGCGCGGGCGGCGACGGTGTGCACCGCTTCGAGGGGCTGGTGCGCTGCTCCCACAGCGGGAGGCACGGGTTCACCCTGCGCGTGCTGCCGCGCCATGTCGACATGGTCCACCCCTACGAGCTGGGGCTGATCCTATGGCAATAGATTTCCAGCCGGAGAGGAAAGACCTGGAGGTGCTGAGCCTGGGCGCTCCGCAGCTCGATTCACCGCTCGGGCTCTCGACCCGTCCGGATGACGGGCTGCCGGACTACAAGTCGGATGACCGGCGTATCCCGTTGGATGTCTACCTGCCCCGGAAGAACGGCCCCGGGGAACCGGCCTCTTTCGAGTGCGCCGGGCCGCGGCGGCGTATCTATTTCGACCCGCAGAGCACCCGGGCGGCCATTGTCACCTGCGGCGGACTCTGCCCGGGGATCAACAACGTCATCCAGTCCATTTTCCTGGAGCTGTACCACGGCTACGGGGTGCGACGGGTGCTGGGGGTGCGTTACGGCTACGCCGGGTTCGACATGGCCTCGGCCCAGACCCCGCTGGAGCTCACCCCCCAGCGGGTGGAGGGCGTTCAGCGCAACGGCGGCTCGTTCCTCGGCTCCTCGCGCGGCGCGGTCGACCCGGCGCTGATCGTGGAGGCCTGCCGCCGCTGGAAAGTGAACCTCCTGTTCACGATCGGCGGGGACGGCACCCTGAAAGGGGCGCACGGCGTGGCCGAGGAGGCCCTGCGCCAGGGCTACGAGCTGTCCGTGATCGGCGTGCCAAAGACCATCGACAACGATATCCTTTTCGTCTACAAGACTTTCGGGTTCGACACCGCGGTCCAGGCCGCGCGGCAGGTACTCCTGGGCGCGCACAACGAGGCCGAGGGAGCGCCCAACGGCGTGGGCCTGGTCAAGCTGATGGGACGCGACAGCGGGTTCATCGCCTGCCACGCCACGCTGGCCAGCATGGTGGTCAATTTCTGCCTGATCCCCGAGTGCCCGTTCAGCCTGGAGGGACCGGGCGGCCTGTTCGAGCTGCTGGAGGAACGCCTGGTGCGGCGCAACCACGCCGTAATCGTGGCCGCCGAGGGCGCGGGACTCGACCTGGTCGACAGCGGCGAGATCATGCGCGACAAGAGCGGCAACATCGCCTACAGCCAGATGTCCCGGGATGTGGGCACGTTCCTGCGCGACAGGATCAAGGCGCATTTCGCCGGGTGCGGCCACGAGGTGAACCTCAAGTACATCGACCCGAGTTACGTGGTGCGCTCCGTGCCGGCGGATGCCGGGGACGCTCTGTTCTGCAACGACCTGGGCCGCGCCGCGGTGCACGCCGCCATGGCCGGCAAGACCGACATGGTGGTCGGCCTGTGGCACAATGTGATGACCCACGTGCCATTAAGCCAGGTCACCCACGGCAAGAAAAAGGTGGCCCTGGAGAGCAGCCTCTGGAACAGCGTGCTCTCGGCCACCGGGCAGCCGGGCCGGATCGGCGCGGCTGCCGGATGACCGCACCGCTGCGCACCGGAATAATGTGCACCCTGGGACCGTCCTGCGCCTCCCAGCCCATTCTTGAGGCCATGATCGAGTCCGGAATGCGCGGGGTGCGGGTCAATTTCTCCCATCTTACCCCCGGCGAATGCGAACGCCTGCTCGTTCCCCTCAGACAAGCCGAGAAAGCCAGCGGACAGCGAGTCCGCCTGCTGGCCGACCTTCAGGGGCCACGACCACGCACGGCCACGGCCCCGGAGGGCGGCGTGCGGCTGGAGGCAGGACGGGAAACTGTCCTCTGCGCGGGCGAAGCGCCGCTCGGCGCCGGACGGATAACGCTCGACTGTCCGGAGCTGGTCCGGGCGCTCGTGCCTGGCGCACGGGTGCTGCTGAACGACGGGGCGGTGGAGCTGGAAGTACTGGAACCGGGCGTGGAGGCGCGCTGCCGGATTGTCCGCGGCGGGGCGCTGGAGGGGCGCAAGGGGGTGAACGCCCCGGGGCTCGACCTCAGGCTCCCTGCCTTGAGCGCCAAGGATCGCGCCGACCTGGACTGCCTGGCCGCCCTCGGGTTCGACAGCCTGGCGCTTTCGTTCGTGCGGGATGCCGGCTCGGTGCGGGAGGTACGGGATTACCTGGCCGCACGCGGAGCAAGTCTGCGCCTGATCGCCAAGGTCGAGCGCGCCGAGGCCTTAGACAACCTGGAGGGGATACTGGAAGCAGCCGACGGTGTCCTGGTGGCGCGAGGCGACCTGGGGGCCGAGATCGGTCTGGAGCGGGTGCCCGCGGCCCAGAAACACGTGCTGCGCCGGGCCGCCGCCCTGGGCTTGGAGTCGATCACCTCGACCCAGATGCTCGAATCGATGTGCGTTAACCCTGTGCCCACCCGGGCCGAGGTGAGCGATATCTACAACGCGGTGCTGGACGGCACGGGCTGGCTGCTGTTCACCGGCGAGACCGCCCGCGGCCGCTATCCAGTCGAGGTGGTGCGGGTTGCCGCCGCGGTGACAAAGGAAGCGGAGAAAGCTTATATTTAGCAATGAATTCAGTTTTACAGCAAAACATGAACGACATAATTTGGTTCTCTATATTAGCAAACATCAGTGGAATTGATACCATCATGAATTCAGCAGCCAAATACAGAATGTATATCGATGAAGTCGGCAATCCAGACCTGGGAAGCTCCTCAAATCCCATTCATAGATTCTTAAGTTTGACTGGTGTCATTTTCAAATTAGACCACATTGATGATGTCGTATTTCCAGAAATGGAGTCCCTAAAGAAAAGATTCTTCGGACAGCACCCTGATGATCCAGTGATCTTGCATCGCAAAGACATTGTAAACAAACGAGATGTATTCTCAGTGCTTTCTGATCCAGAAACGGAAAAGCAATTCAATTCCGAACTACTTAATTGCTTGAGAAGGTGGGATTTCAAAGTTATAACCATATGCATAGATAAGAAAGCACATAAAGAAACATATTCCACTTGGATATATCATCCTTACCACTATTGTTTGGAAGTTATGCTTGAAAGATATATTTTCTTTCTAAGAAGTACAGGAGCTACTGGGGATGTTCTTGCAGAATCCAGAGGAGGAAAAGAGGACAAGAAATTAAAAGAAGCCTTTAACAATCTCTACAACAAAGGAACTCATTACCTTGAAAAAGGTTATCTTACACAACACCTCACAAGCTCACAATTAAAAGTCAAGCAGAAAAGCAATAACATCGCAGGTCTTCAATTAGTTGATCTTCTTGCCCACCCGAGCTGGTGTGAAATTTTGTCTGAGCAAAATTTATTTGAGAGAGAGCTCGGAGTATTTTCAAGACAGATAGTAGCGATATTGCAGAATAAATATTATCAATCAAACGGCAGGATAGCTGGTTCTGGGAAAAAATTTATAGGATAAAAAAAGAGCCCTTGCGGGCTCCGATGGCAAAGCCATCCACCTCCACATACGTGGATTGTTTAATTTATAATTCCTTTACTCTTGTTTGTCAAGATTTATTAGCATATTTCCCACCATGCTCATTCCAACCTCTTAAAATACAACGCAGTAAAGCGAACCTTTCTTCCATCGAGGCTCACATTAATCTCAAGATACAAGACAGATTTTTCATTCCACACTCAGCGGCCCAACTCGATCTTTTTCTTTTCGAGCGCGGTCCTGAACGGCACCGTGACCAGCAGGGCCAGAAGGTAGGCATAAAGCACCGAAATAATCGACACGGCCAGTCCGGGGCAGATTGTCGCGTAATCCTCCGCCGAAGCCAGAAGAATAATAAGACCCATAAGGAAAGATATTACGGCGCTGATTGTGAAATAGGCCTGCAGGGTCTTGAAAAACAGAATCCCTTTCTCCAGCGCCGCCGGCTCGACTCCCTCTTTTTTGAAGGCCACTGCGAAACAACCCGCCATTTCAGCCGGACCGTGGGTGGCGAGCGACATCAGGAGAGCGGGCGCAAGCACCAGCGCCAGGCTCGGCAGGTCCACGGCCATCATTATTTCCCCACCCATCCGCATCGCCCAGCCCAGAACCAGCAGCGTCAGCAGGGCCACGACAAGATAAGACCAGCGCATCAAAGGCCTCCAGGGAAGAGTTCGGTCGTCCGTTGTGGGTGGGCCGTACTGCAAGCCCTGGGACCATTTTCCCCCGGAATGCGACTGCTGTCAAGAAACAAATGAATTCCACCCGACACAAAGGCCCTGCCGGAAAAGCGGCGGGGCCTTTCGAGTCAATACTCCATGTTCAGTAATCAGACCTCGCGCCGCGTCCGCTCCAGCCCGTGGTGCTCGGCGAAGCGGGCGAAACCGTGCCGCCCCATGAACCGCGACAGGATACGCGGGTCGGTGGTGCGCAGGTCCACCCGGATCAACCCGTCCACCACGTCCGAGAACTTGCGATCCACGTTGAAACTGAGCAGTGAGGCGTTCAGCCGCAGGTAGTGCTTTATCAGCACCGGCACACCCTTGCCGTCCGCCTCAAGCTCCGAGACCAGCATGGAGACATCCTCGATGTCCCGCAGGCTGCCGCCCTCCAGGGCCCCGGCCGCGATGCGGAACGGCTTGCGCGGCCGCACCAGGCGCGACAGATCGGGGTCCAGACGGTTACGGCTCAGGAACTGCACGATCAGCCGGCGCGACACTGCATGGTAGTCGCGGCTGATACTGACCGGGCCGAACAGCACGCAGCGCCAGGGCTCGCGGCAGACAAGCTCGCCGATTCCGCGCCACAGAAGGGCCAGGCTGGAGGGGTGGCGCTGGTACTCGCGCCGGATGAACGAGCGGCCCAGCTCAATGGCATTGTCCAGGCGCGACAGGAACTCGGGTCCGAAACGGAACAGGGTGCCGCTGTACAGCCCGGCGCGGCCCTGTCTGGCGATCAGGCGGTCGGCCAGGCCCAGGCGGTAGGCCCCGGCCACCTCGGCGGCAGCCTTGTGCCAGAGCACCAGGTGGATGTAGTGATTGTCGAAACGGTCCAGGTCGGAACTTTTGCCGGTGCCCTCGCCGATCTGGCGGAAAGTGATCTCGCGCAGACGGCCCAGTTCCTCGATCAGCGCCGGGGCCTGCTCCCGCTGAACCGCGTAGACCGCGAACTCACTGTCCTCGGCCAGGAAAGAGTCGGACGGAAGGGCGGCCAGCTCGGCGGCGATGGCCTCGGCGGGACGGGCCGTGGCCACCGGACGCTCGGTGCGGGCGAAACGGAACCCGTGCACGCGCTTGGGCCGGGCCGGTACGCGGTTGCCCAGGATCAGGGTGCTCAGGCGCAGGTAATCGGCCAGCTCACGGTCGCTCTCGAACTGCTCCAGGCGGCTCCAGGGAATGGGACGGCCCACCAGCACGCTCAGGCGGCGGTTGCGCTTGTTGACCAATTCGCGCGGCAGCATCGCGGTGCGAAGGCGTGGGTCCAGCAGGCCAAGAAGATTGAACAGGGCGCTGTTCCGTCCCGGGAAATAGACCGGCGTCACCGTGGCCTGGCTATGCCGCACCAGAGCGCCGATATGCTGGCTCCAGACCCGCTCGCCGCTCTGACGGCGGCTCAGGGCCAGGTGGGCCACCTCACCGGCCGGGAAAGCCCCCAGCACGCCGCCCGAGATCAGGTGACGGATCGAGGCCTTGAGCCCGCGGATGTTGCTGCGCGCCGCCTCGCTCCCGCCGAACGGGTCCACCGGGATGATGTAGGGCCCCAGCTCCGGGATGCGCTGCAGAAGGTAATTGCCCAGGAGTTTGGTGTCCTGGCGTCGACGGGTGAGAATGTCGCCCAGCACCAGGCCCTCGATCCCACCGAACGGGTGGTTGGCCACCACCAGCAGGGGGCCGGCAGCCGGGATTTTTTCCAGGTCCTCGGGCGAGATGTCGTAATCCACGCCCATGAACTCCAGGCTGCTGCGGAAAAAGCTGCGCTCCGGCGCGCTCAGGTCGAGGCCGGTGTAGATGTCGTTGAGCCGGGAGACGGCCAGAATGGACTCCAGACGAGAGCCGAGGATGGCACGCACGCGGTTGGTGCCGCGCGGGTCCAGGGCGCCGCGGATATCGATCAGTTTCACACCGTCCTCCGGGTTTCAGTGGCGTCTGAATACACGTAATCCAGCCTGATGCATAAACATAGCTCCGGATAGTGAGCCGGGGTTTGGCGTATGGTGAGGAATTCATTTGCGGGGCTACCGGAAGACAGCACGACCCGGCGGCATGCCTGTTGACTGTCCAGGCGCGTGGGTCTATCTTTTAGCTGCGCAAGACTGAAACACCCGCTGCCGGAATGCGGCAATCGCAGTCCGGCGACGTTCAACCGTAAGGAGCCGCCAACATGCCAATCGAGGGTTTTATCGACTACCAGCGCCGGGAGTACTGCAAGGACATCCAGTGCCCGGTGCAGGTCCTTCTTGACCAGCAGGCCGCGGGTTCGGCAGGCTACGACCAAGTCCGCTCGATCTGCCAGAGCGCGTGTATCCACAGCACCTACGAGTTCCATCACTGGCTGATCCAGCACGGCTACGAGGTCGTGCGCCGGGGGTGAAAGCCCCGCATGAACCTCAGGGGCGCGATTATCCCTCCCCTTTTCGTAAAGGGGGACCGAGGCATGGATGTCCGGTTAGGTTTTTGCATATCAGCTTTACGGGCGAACACAAGGTTCGCCCCTACGACACCGCCTGACATCCCAGGAGGGTAAACCCGCTTGCGGCTGTCAGGCCGCCGCAGTTCTGCCTTTGGGGGCCGCGCCTGTCTGAGCCTGCACCACGGGTAGCGTGAAGTTGGGGGGCGAAACGGCCAAGCCTGAAGGTGCTCTGCGGTTCGGCGGCGATTCGCGCCAGCGCCGCCGCTGCAACGCGGTAGCGGAATCGACGTTTCGGTGACGCTACAGGTTGAAAGACTGACGTGGCTGGGACGAGTTCGCGGCCCCCGCTGGCTTTGCTGCTTTGGCCGAAACCAAAGCAGAATAACACTTTGCAAATCGCCCGAAGGAAATTTTCAATAATTATTTACCGGAGGCTTTAAATATGGACTGGGGACTGCAAAACCGCCTGAGCCGCCTGATCCCGGCGGATGGCCGCTGTTTCTTCCTGCCCATCGACCACGGCTATTTCCAGGGTCCCACCACCTGCCTGGAGCAGCCGGGCGAGACGATCCGCCCGCTCGTGCCCTACTCGGATGCCCTGTTTTGCACCCGCGGGGTGCTGCGCGCCTGCGTGCCGGCCTCGATCCAGATACCGATCATCCTGCGGGTTTCTGGCGGCACCAGTGTGGTCGGCCCGGGCCTGGAGGATGAGATATTGACCACCTCCATCGAGGAAATCCTTCGGCTGAACGTTTCTGCCGTGGGCGTGTCGGTGTTCGTGGGCACGCAGTGGGAGGGCCAGACCCTGGGCAACCTGACCGAGATGGTGAACCTCTGCGCAGACTACTGCATCCCGGTGATGGCCGTGACCGCGGTGGGCAAGGAGTTGGACAAGCGCGACGCCCGCTACCTGGCCCTGGCCAGCCGTATCTGCGCCGAGCTGGGCGCCAGCGTGGTCAAGACTTACTGGTGCAAGGATTTCGACAAGGTGACCGGCGGCTGCCCGGTGCCGGTGGTGATCGCCGGCGGACCGGCCTGCGAGACCGAGCTGGAGGTGTTCGAGTTCGTGTATGACGGGATCCAGAAAGGTGCGATCGGGGTCAACCTGGGCCGCAATGTCTGGAAGAACGCCCACCCGGTGCCGGTGATCCGCGCCCTCAACGCCGTGATCCACGGCAACGCCAAGCCCAGGGAGGCGAACCAGCTTTTCCAGGAGCTGGTGGCCGAGGAGAGCAAGGCTCCTGCCAAAAAGTGCAATTGCAAAAAGGAGAAATGATGAGCCTGGCCGGCACTCCCATGCGCGTGGGGATGTACTACAACAACCGGGATGTCCGCCTTCAGGAGCTGCCCGTGCCCGCGATCGGGCCGGATGAGCTGCTGGTCAAGGTCATGGCCAGCGGTATCTGCGGCAGCGATGTCCTGGAGTGGTACCGGATCAAGAAAGCCCCGCTGGTGCTGGGCCACGAGATAGCGGGCCTGGTGGTGGAGACGGGCGAGACGGTCAAACGCTACAAGCCGGGCGACCGGGTGTTCGTCGAGCACCACATACCCTGCAACACCTGCCGCTACTGTCTGGCCGGCAACCACACGGTCTGCGAGACCCTGCACACCACGAATTTCTTCCCCGGCGGGTTCGCCCAGTACCTGCGCGCCCCGGCGATCAACGTGGACCGCGGCACCCTTCTGCTTCCCGACAGCGTAAGCTGGGAGGAGGGCGCGTTCATCGAGCCGCTGGCCTGCGTGGTGCGCGGCCAGCGCACGGCCGGGTTCCAGCCGGGACAGAGCGTGCTGGTGATCGGCAGCGGCATCTCGGGCCTGATGCATATCATGCTGGCCAAGGCCCAGGGCGCGGGACGGATCATCGCCACGGACATCAGCGACTACCGCAAGGCCAAGGCGGCCGAGTTCGGGGCGGATCATGTATTGGACGCCCGGGAGGACGTGCCCGCGCGGGTGCGCCAGCTCAACGACGGCCACGGCTGCGACCTGGTGGTTGTCTGCGCCGCGGCCCTGAGCGCGTTCAAGCAGGGCCTGGGGAGTGTGGACCGCGGCGGCACGGTGCTCTGTTTCGCCACCACCGACCCGGGCGTGGAGATACCCATCCCGGCCAACGAGTTCTGGCGCAACTCGATCCGGGTGATGCCCAGTTATGCCAACAGCCCGTATGACGCCGCGCTGGCCCTGGAGCTGATCCGCGCCCGGCGGGTGGATGTGGCGCGACTCGTCACCCACCGTCTGCCCCTGAGCGAAATCCAGTACGGGTTCGACCTGGTGGCCAACCCGGGCGAGTCGATCAAGGTGATCATGGAGCCGTGGAGCTGAAGCGGTTCGGGACAGGAGAAAGGCGGCGGGATGGACAGGCTTGGCCTGCTGGAAGCGTTTTTCGACAGCCACCCGGACCCGGTGGTGATCACCGGCACGGACCACAAGGTGCTTCTGCTCAACCGGGCGGCCAAGGACTTCTTCAAGGGTGGGCACGAGCTGGAGGGTACGAGCCTGTTCGACTGCCACAACGAGAAGTCGCGCCGGATAATGGATGGGATTCTGGTGCGCCTGGCCGCGGGCGAGGCGGAGGAAGTGCAGATCACGGAAAAGCCCGGCCAGCGCACCTACATGCGCGCGATCCGGGACGGCGAAGGGAAACTGCTCGGCTATTACGAGCGCTACACTTATTTCCCGGACCTGGTGCCGTAAAAAGGCTCAAGAATTCTAAACCAAACATACTGTGATTCTTGGAGGAGTAAATCACAATGGCTGCAAAATACTCTGATACCGAGATTACAGAATTGATTTCAGAAAAAAAAGTCCTTGGGAGTGATTACCGAAATAAAATGAAGCTACGCGAGAAGCGAGGTCACAAGGAACAAGAATTTGATTTTTTTGGAGAGAACGGGAATCAATTTCGTCTTATCTTGAGGCAAAACAGTTTTAACGCACTTGATTTCTCAATCATTCTTGCGCATTGTCCAGCAGGTAGCAATCAGATATTTCGTTTGAGACGATACAACGGGAAAAGTCACGAGCACACAAATGGAATAGAGTCCGACACATTCTATGATTATCATATCCATTCAGCAACAGAACGGTATCAAGAATTAGGAGCGAGAGAAGATACCTATGCTGAGCCAACACAACGATATTCAGACTTCACTTCAGCAGTAAAATGTTTATTTGTCGATTGCAATTTTGACCTTCCAAGAAATCCTCAAAAGAATTTGTTTGAGGAGGTATAGATGAATACCGAAACAATTAGACAAGATTTTCGCAATAGAGTATGCGAGCAGATTCGCCTGGAGCAGGAGGGTGAGGCTCGTTTTAGAGTATTCACTCCTTTTATGTTTGAAGACGGAGACCATCTGGCAATTACTCTCAAAAGAGATAATGCGAGTTGGATTTTGTCTGACGAAGGACATACCTATATGCACCTCACGTATGATATTGATGAGAAAGACATTCTAAAAGGAACCAGGCAAAAGATCATCAGCAATGCATTATCCGTATTTAAAGTTGAAGATCGAGATGGTGAATTAGTACTTGCCATTCAGGAAGATCAATATGGTAATGCGCTTTATTCTTTCACTCAGGCATTGTTGAAAATCACCGATATCTCCTATCTTTTAAAAGAACGCGTACGATCAACATTTATGGAAGATTTTC
This sequence comes from bacterium, assembly GCA_021372515.1. Taxonomy (NCBI): domain Bacteria; species bacterium. Next base: position 55,943 of record JAJFUG010000073.1, on the reverse strand, counting down.
GTGCGTTTATGACTAATAAAATTCCGGAGAGCCGCAGAGTTTTCGATTGGCACGATCCTATACACGATACACAGGGTATGTATAGTGTAGATTGTAAAATTAATGGTATGGAGCGTCCGCTTTTTGTATTTGCCGTGCCAGGTGACGATAAAGCGCGAGATGCTACTATTTCTATGCTCCAGTTTGAAAAATGGCAACTTCCGTTTCGCAGTATGGCCGTTTTCGAGGATCAGGAATGTATCAACAGGAAGGTGCTGGCTCGTTTCAGCGATGTTTGCGATAAACAGTTTTCAAGTCTTGGAACTAACAGTGACCGTATCGAAAGATACCTGCAGGAGATAACGAAGTAAAATATATGCCCACGAAAGAGAGGGCGGGCCAGGAGGCCCGCCCTCTCTTTCCACCTCATCCTATATAATTATTTTGTTCAATCCTGCAATTTGTAGCTTCTTTCCCCCGCTCACTTCCCCTTCACATACTCATCCGCCCAGCGGATATACTGCGCCCAGTCGTACGGGGTGACATCGTGCCCGCCGGTGCGAAGGTGGTAGGCCATCCGCCCGCGCACCGGGCTGTCCGGCGCGGGCCAGTCCGCCGCGGCCAGGCTGTCTCCGGTCAGGAGCTTGTAGACCGGACTCGCCGCCTTCAGGGCCAGGAACTCGCCGTGCGGGTCGGCCCAGCGGTCCTCGGTGGCGCTGGCCACATAGACCGGACGCGGGGCGACCAGGGCGATCAGCTCGTGCTGATCCACGGGCAGCTTGTCCTCGTGGCCGTTGTACTGCTTGAAATTGCCGCAGAACCAGTGCGGGAAGCTGGTATTGATTATCTCCACAGTCTCGCCGAACGCCCGCCGCGAAAGGGCCGCGCCGCCGCAGCCCGAGTTGTTCGAGATCACCCCGGCAAAACGCTGGTCGGTCGCTCCGGCCCAGAGCGCGGTCTTGCCCAGACGGGAGTGGCCCAGCACCACCACGTGCCGGCTGTCAATCTGGCTGTCGGTTTCCAGGTAATCCAGGATCCGGCTGAGGCCCCAGGCCCAGGCCGCGAGGCTGCCCCAGGCATCCGCCGGGCGCGGCTCGGGCGGCGGGCTCTGGAACAGGCCGTGCGCGCCGTTGGCGAAACTGTCGGGATAGTCCGGGTCGATATCGCCGTAGTAGGCGGTGACCAGGGCGTAGCCGCTTGCAAGTATGGCCGGGATGTCCCAGCGCGAGGACGCGGTCCCGCGGGAGGCCTCGGTGGCCTTGTTGTCCACCACGCCCTTGTCCGGGCTGGGGCGCATCCAGTTGGTGTTGAGGATAATGCCGGGATCATCGCTCACGGTCTGGTTGCCGCCGAAATTGAGGCCCAGGAACGCCGGGACCGGGCCGGGGGCATTCGATGGCAGGTAGATCAGCACACCGACAGTGAGCGTGCGGCCCCCCTGCTCCAATGTAATATCCACCTGCTTGCGCAGGGCGGCGCCGCCCAGGGCGAGACTGCTGTCGAGAAGCGTACGGCTCACTTTTTCGGTCCGCCCGGGCGCACGGCCGTAGACCTGTTCGGTGAAAAGCTCCAGAATTTCCGGCCGCCTCTTTTCGATCCAGGCCGCCTTGTCTGTCACCGGGGCGCCGTCGTTGCAGACCAGTGGATCGGGCAGAGTGTACTTTGGCACCTTGGACTCGTCGTAATTGGCCTTTTCCTCCTCCTGCGCGGACAGGGCCGCGGGGACAAGGCTCAGGGCCAGGATCAGCCAGAACAGGACAAAGCTGCATTCCGCTTTCATCGGCGCGCCTCCGGGTCATGAAGCATAAAATATATGTATATTTATTCTTTGTGGATAAACAAGGCAATACTCCATTATCGCACGGATCGGTCCGCCGGGCAAGAGCGGGATTCCATCTCAGGTCCTCCGGCCCGGCGGAGCTGGGAACAGGCGCTCCACGGCCAGCTCATCCCGCGGGTCCAGTTCCACACCCAGCGCCCAGCGCCAGACAGTTTCACTCTCCAGGCAGAGGTAGACAAACGCCCGGTTGTCGAAGCGCCGGATACAGTCGTGCAGGTGACGGTACATCTGCACCCGCAGCGGCTGCGGGTAGCGGTACTTGCCGTCCGGCGGCACCGGGAAAAGCTCGCCCTCCAAAAGGCCCGCCGCGGCCCCACCCCGCCCCTCCAGGCACGGGGCCAGCCAGGGAGCATAGCGCAGGCCGCCCAGGCTGATCCAGGCGATATCCCCGGGACGGGCGAAGCTGTAGATACGCTCGACTGTCTGCCGGTACTGGTCCTCCCAGTCCGGGAAGCGTATCAGGGGGTCGAAGTGGAATCCCAGTCTGTACCCGGCGTCCAGAACTTTGCGCGCCGCGTCGAGCCGGGCCCCCAGCGCGGCGGCCCCGTGCTCCAGCCCCCGGCAGACAGTCGGCGCGTTGACCGACCAGGACACGACCACATTGGACGGGACAGACGGCACGGATAGCAGTTCGGTCACCCGGGCGCTCTTGGTCTTCAGCTCCAGCCAGGCCCCCGGGTGCGCGGCGAAAAAGCTTATCAGTTCCGGTACGAAACCGGTAAGCTCCTCCAGGGCCAGGCTGTCGGCCAGCTCACCGGTGCCGTAGCGGGATGGGTGGCCCCGCTCGACCGCCATGTCCCGCTCCAATTCCTCCAGGGCCTTTTCCAGTTCCGGGTAGACCAGGGTGGCGGGACGGTTGAGGTAGCCCTGCAGCACGCAGTAGGCGCAGTCAAAGGGACAGCCCTCCACCAGCTGCAGCACCCGGTAGCGGCAGCAGCGCATGGCCTTGGAGCAGGGGCAGGCCTCCACCCGCGCGCCGCGGTAGGGCAACAGGGCCAGGCTGCGTTTGGGGTTTTCCACGGGCGGAAGGCTTTCCAGGCTCTCCGCACCCACAGGCAGCTCGATCACCCGGGCCGCGCCGGCCCGCTCCACGATCCTGCGTGTGCGCGGGTGAGCGGAGATTTCGGGATGAACGTACACTGTATCGAAATGCCGGGGCATCAACGGTTCTCCGGCTCGGGCGCGCCCAGCAGGCGGAACAGCTCTCCGGCTGCCGGTCCCTGTGCCGCGCGGGCCAAGGCCGCGGCGGCCCCGCTCCAGGCCTCGGTCGTGCCCGGCTCGAAGCTTATCCGAAGCCTATCCCCCTCCAGCGCCTCGGGCGGCTCCACTTTCACCCCCTCGGGCAGGCCCAGGCTTTTGACCGTTTCGGCGAAACGCTGCCGCAGAGCGGTGCTCTCGGGGTAGCGCAGCTCGGTCAGACGGCGGCTCACCAGCTCGCGCCCGGCCGAGCGCGCAGTCTGGGCGTCCAGCAGAATATCGGTGATGCGGCTGTCGGCCAGGATGTCCTCCAACGTCTGTCCGCTCCGTCGGGATATGCTTGTCAAAAAACCCAGCCAGCGCCGCAGCAGGTTCCCGCCGGGGTTGAGCGCGCGCAGCAGCACCAAAAGCCCGCGCTGGGACTCGCGGGGCAGTCCGGCCAGGACCACGCACTCGGGCAGGGGGGCTTTCTGGGACGCACACCAGCGGGCCAGCGGCTCCTCAAGGTTTGCGAGCGCGCGCAACGAGGAAAACGCTCCCTCCGTGGCGGGCTGGCCGAGAAGGGGCAGAAAGCCGGTCAGGACGGATTGTTCCGCTCCGTCCAGCGCCTCCAGAGATTTCAGCGCGCGCGACGCCTCCACCGCGGAAAGCTCCTCGCTGCGGCCGGACAGGCGGGCCCGGAAAAGCTCCAGGGATGGGCAGTCCTCGGCGAACACCAGGGCCGGGAAACTTTCGGCGCCCAGCTCGCGCAAGCTGTCGAACCGGCTGAAACCCCGCACCAGGCGGTATCTGCCGCCGGCAATCTCCTGCACCCAGAGTGGAACCTCCGCCGTAGCACGGCCCACCCTGTCCCGGGGCGGCTGCTGCCGCGCGGGCCAGGCCAGCTCGAAACGCCGGTCATCGCGCTCGATCGCCGTGAGGGCCAGCCGCTCCAGGCGCGCCCCGCGGTAAATGTCATACTCCATCGACCTGTCCTCCCCAGACAAACCCGGCCTTCCCTGTTGCAGAATGGTCCGATTGTTGGTAGATTGAGCAACCATAAGGCCGTATGGCCTTAATATACGGGCCTTTTTTATATTGACAAGACCCGCCTGAATTTCTATCTTTTTAGTTTAACGTTCCTTCCGGGAGCAGACTCGAAAATTGGCCGCCGGAAAACCCCGGCTTAATAGATAACCATCCGATCCAAGCACCGTTGACCTGTTTGGGAGCACTGGCTGATGACTAAAAATATACGTTTCAGGCTGATCGTGGTCCTGGCTATCCTGATCGGCACGCTTTACTATCTGTACCCGACTATCTACCTGATCAGCCTCTCCCCGCAGAAAAAGGAGATGATGGCCCTGTCCGACCCACAGCGCCTCGAGGATCTCGAGAAACGCAGCATCAAGCTGGGGCTGGACCTGCAGGGCGGCATGCACATGGTGCTGGAGCTGGACAAAAGCAAGATCAACATGAACGGGAGCGAGGCCAAGGACGCAATCGACCGGGCCCTGGAAATCATCCGCACCCGCGTGGACCAGTTCGGCGTGAGCGAGCCGCTGATCCAGAAAGCCGGGGATGAGCGGATCGTGGTGGAGCTGGCCGGTATCGTGGACACCTCCCGCGCCCGCGCCCTGGTCCAGCAGAGCGCCTACCTCGAATTCAAGCTGGTCAAGCCCCAGGCCGAGTTCCTCCAGGTGTTGCGCCAGGCGGATGAGGTGGTGCGCGAGAACAATCTGTACGTGCTCTCCGACCGCACCCCCGCCGGTCAGGCTCAGCCTGCGGTCGGGGAGGCGAAGGACAAGTCTTTCAACCCGAGCGACCTGTTCAACAAGAACACCTCCTCCGACACCAGCGCCCAGGCCCCCGACAGTACGGCCGCCAAGTCCGACAGCTCGGCGGCGGCCGCGGACACGAGCAGCGAATCTCTCCTGCCCGGCGAGACCGCCGCGGCAGATGCTCGCCAGGCCCCGGTGAGCCACTTGTTCGCCTCGGTCCCGATGCGCGGGGCCGGCCAGCAGCCCGAGGGCGAGCTCCTGGTGCCGGTCAACAACATCCCGCTGATCAAGGCCTACCTGGCCAAGCCGCAGGTCTGGCAGACTGTCCAGAACGCCGAGGTGGCCGGGTCGATCGATTTCACCCGCTACAAGAGTTCGGGCGAAGACCCGGAGCCGGATACCCTGGATGTGGAGTGGGGGGATGACGCCACCGACTATGTCGGGCCGGACGGCACCCAGTACAAGCGTATCTTCTTGATGAAGAAAAAGCCCGAGATGACCGGCCAGTTCCTGGCGGACGCCAGCGCCACCCTGGGCAGCGGCAACGATGTCGAGACAGCCAACAAGCCGCTGGTGCTGATGACACTGACCAGCGCCGGCGCCGACAGTTTCGAGGTGATAACCGAGCGTTTCCTGCAGCGTGACCTGGCCATCGTGCTGGACAACATAGTCAAGTTCGCCCCGCGGATCATCTCACGCATTCCGGACGGCCATGCCCAGATCACCGGCGTGCCGACCATGGACAAGGCGCGCGACCTGTCGATCGTGCTGCGCGCCGGCGCATTGCCCGCCCCGCTGACCCTGGCCGAAAGCCGCACCGTGGGTCCCTCGCTGGGCGCGGACTCGATCCAGAAAGGCCAGTTCTCGGCTATCGTGGCCCTGATAATAGTGGCCCTGTTCATGCTGGTCTACTACCGGTTCAGCGGGATGGTGGCCAACCTGGCCCTGGTGTTCAACATGGTGATGATCCTGGCCGTGCTGGCCGGGTTCAACGCCACGCTCACCCTGCCCGGCATCGCCGGCCTGATCCTGACCATCGGTATGGCGGTGGACGCCAACGTGCTGATCTTCGAGCGCATCCGCGAGGAACTGCGCACCGGCAAATCGATGCGGGCGGCGATCGATACGGGTTACGAGCGGGCCTTCTCGACTATCCTCGACTCCAACCTGACCACTTTCATCACCGCGATCGTGCTATTCCAGTTCGGGACCGGCCCGATCAAGGGCTTCTCGGTCACTCTGAGCATCGGTCTGGCGGCGAACATGTTTACCGCCGTGTATTTTACCCGCGTGATTTTCGACCTCTGGACCGCACGCAAGAGTGTCAAGTCGATTTCGATATAACAGGCCGGCCGCTTCAGGCGGCCGGGTGGATACCGATAAAAGGAGCCCTTAACAATGCTTGAACTCGTCAAGAACCCGAATTTCGATTTCATCGGCTTCCGTAAGATCGCCCTCTGGGCCTCGCTGACCGTGATCGTGCTGACCATGCTGATCCTGGCCCTTCGCGGCGGCCCGCGCTACGGGATCGATTTCACCGGAGGCGCGGCCATAACGTTCTCATTCCAGCAGGAGGTCAGCGCCGAGGAAGTACGCCAGGCCCTGGCCGCCGCGGGCGAGAAGTCGTACGAGGTGACCCATTTCGGCGACAAGCGCCACGTGCTGGTCCGTCTGAAGGTGCTCGACACCACCCGTGACTACCTGACCCCGATCCAACAGCAGTTCGACCAGCGTTTCCAAGGCAACACCTACACCGTGGACCAGAACGACCTGGTGGGGCCTAAGATCGGGACCGAGTTGCGTGAGAAAGCCCTTCTGGCCCTGCTGTTCTCCTGGATCGGCATCATCATCTACATCTCGATCCGTTTCGAGGCCGAAAGTTTCCTGGGAGTGCTGGGCACGCTGGTCTTCGGGCTGATCGTGCTGTCGATCAGTCAAGCCAAGGCGGTCCTCAGCTCCGACATCCTGACCCTGCTGCTGATGGCCGGCTCGCTGGCGGTAATGGCATATATTTGCGTTAAATTCAATTTCAAATATGCGGTCGGGGCCATCGCGGCCCTGATCCACGACGTGTTTTTCACGCTCGGGCTGCTGACCCTGATGAACGTCGAGGTGGACCTTACCATCATCGCCGCGCTTCTGACCATCGTGGGCTACTCGCTCAACGACACGATCGTGCTGTTCGACCGGGTGCGCGAGGAATATCCCAAGGAGCGCAAGCACCTGCCGATGGACACCATCATCAACAACTGCGTCAACCATGTCCTGTCGCGCACGATCATCACGGCCGGCACCACGCTGCTGGCCGTGATCGTGCTGCTGTTCTTCGGCGGCGAGGTGATCCGCCCGTTCGCCCTGGCCATGACCATCGGCATCATCGTGGGGACCTACTCCTCGATCTACATCTCGGCCCCGGTGCTGATCTACTGGCAGGAGAAATTCGGCAAGGGACAGGAGCTGGCGGGTAAAAAAGTCCAGGCCTGAGCGGCTTGAGGAGTTGTCCGGTTCAGTCTTTCCCCAGGGGTACGGTGCGCGAGTTGCCGTGCCCCTGGGCTGTTTTATCCGCTGTGCTTTCGAATAAAGTGCGGCCCCCCGCCTAATTCAGCCGGCGAAGGAGACCGGGAAAAATGAAAAGAATAATCGCCCTCCTGCCCCTGTTGCTGCTTCCGCTCGTCTCCTGCAAGGAGAAAGAGGCGGTCGAGATAGTCAACCTGGCCGGCAGCCTGTATGCCAGCCTGCTCAACTATCAGAGCGTGGGGTTCACCGTGCCGGAGGATATCCCGCTGAACCAGGACCTGGGCTCCAGCCGGACCCTCTCGTTCACCACCCGCACCGAGCCTGTCCAGATGAGCCTGGTGCGGCGCGGCTACGATTTCTCCTCGCTGTCGCACTCCGTGCTGCACCTGCGCATGCAAATGGAGCCGCAGAATTACACCGGCACGGTCGAGGTGCGCATCTTCGTCAGCCCGCTGGTGGATGTGTTCAACGATCCGCAGGCGGTGCAGATCGCCGAGCGCAAGATCATCCCCGCCATGTTCGATATGAGCGGCGAGGACCAGAGGCTCAACACCTACCTGCTGCGCGAAGATTTTTTCATCGGCTTCCAGTTCGTGCTGGAACCCAGCCTGGTAAGCGCCCGTCACGTGGCCGTGGCCGGACGGATCGAGGAGTTCGAGCTGACCGTGACCGGCAGCCGCACCCTGACCGGCAGCTACCCCGGGTATTGAGCCGCCCAGCGCCCTCCGGTCAGCCCTGCGCGGCTGGCCGTGACCGGAACGACTCGCTTTCCACCGCAGCACAATTCCACCCCCAACCCTTTTCGCAGAGGGAGGCCCGGATGAGATTCCCCCGATCCATCGCACTGACAGCTCTGGCCGCGCTCCTGACGGTTTTCGCGATTAACGGAGCAGCGACCGCCCAGGAGCTGCGTGTTTTCCGCTCGCAGATGCCGTACGAGGACGACCTGATGTGCCGCCAGCTTTACGAGTATCTGACCGTCATCGCCCGGGGCTGCCTGGAGCAGCAGGACCGTGAGATACAGGCCCTTGTCACCCCGGAGGACATCGCCGCCCGCAAGGCCCTGGTGCGCGAGCGGATCATGGACTGCCTGGGGCCGTTCCCGGAGCGCACCGAGCTCAAGGCCCGCACCACCGGCTCGTTCGAGCGCGAGGGCTACCGGGTGGAAAACGTGCTGTTCCAGAGCCGCCCGGGCTTCTATGTCACCGGCAACCTCTACATTCCCACGGTGGGGGCCAAGCCTTTCCCGGCCGTGCTGGGGGTCAACGGGCACACGCTCAACGGCAAGGCCGGCGAGACCTACCAGCACATCTGGATCGGACTGGCGCGCAAGGGTTACGTGGTGTTCACCTTCGACCCGCCGGGCCAGGGCGAGCGTTTCATGTACTGGAACCAGGACCTGGGCGAAAGCCTGGTCCAGGGCACCACGCCCGAGCACACCATGGCCGGCATCCAGTGCCTGCTGACCGGCTCCAACGCGGCCAATTACTTTGTCTGGGACGAGATACGCGCCCTGGACTACCTGATAGGCCGTCCCGAGGTGGACCCCAGGCGCGTGGCCGTGACCGGCAACTCGGGTGGCGGGATGCAGAGCGCCTACCTGGGCGCCCTGGACGACCGCCTGGCCGCCTGCATCCCCAACTGCTACCTGAACTCCTGGGAGCAGCTCTGGACCACTCTGGGACCGCAGGACGCCGAGCAGAACATGCTGCCCTTTGTCGGCTCGGGCCTGGATTTCGTGGACTACATCCTGCCGTTCGCCCCGCGGCCCTACCAGATGAACCTGGCGATCCAGGACTTCTTCAGCATCGTCGGGGCGCGCCACACCTATGAGAAAGCCAGCCGCATCTACGGTATCCTGGGGGCCGGGGACAACCTGCGCAAGGTGGAGTACGACAGCGGCCACGGCTACTGGCAGCCGATGCGCGAGCAGCTGTACGGCTTCCTGAACAACCGTTTCAAGGGCGGGCCGGACGCGCCGGACCCTGAGCCGCCGATCACGGTGGAGCTGGACCGCACCCTGCAGGTGACTCCCACCGGCCAGGTGATGACCAGCTACCCGGACAGCCGCACCATCGACCAGCTCAACGCCCAATATGCACGCACAGTACGCTACAAGGCGGTAATTCCCGCCACGGCCGGGGCGTTCCCGGCTTTCCGCGAGGACATACTGGCCCGGGTGCGCCGGGCAACCGCGTTCCAGAAAGCCGACAACCCTCTGGATATCCAGTACCGCGGCAGCCTGGACCAGGGCGGGATGAAAGTGGAGATGCTCACCTACTGCAGCGAGCCGGGGATCACGATCCCGGCCCTGCTGTTCCGGCCGGCCTCGGGCGAGGCCACGGGGCCGGCGGTGCTCTACGCCGCGGATGAGAACAAGGCCTATGACGCCGCCAGCGAGATCGCGGCCCTGGTGGCCGCCGGGCACATCGTGCTGGCGCCGGACGTGCGCGGCAAGGGTGAGCTGGCGCGGGGGTACATCGAGGTCAACGACACGTTCGCCCAGTGGTTCGCGCGCGACTGGCAGATCGCCCTGATGGGCCTGCAGGTGAAAAAGCCGCTGGTGGGCATGCGCGCCCTGGATCTGGTCCGGGCGGTGGATGTGCTGACCGGCTGGGAGAAGACCAAGGCCGCGCGGGTGGTGGCGGTGGGACGCGGCTCGGGCTGCATTCCGCTGCTTCACGCCGCGGTGCTGGATGAGAGGATCGAGGCCGTGGTGCTGGACGGCGGCCTGGTTTCGTGGGAGTCGATGCTGAACTCGCACCTGCACCGTCAGCAACTGGACAACGTGGTCCTTGGAGTCTACCGCGAGTATGACCTTCCGCTGCTGGCTGCGGCGCTGGCCCCGCGTCCGCTGATGCTGGTGGGCCCGGCCGATGCGATGGGCCACCCGGTGCCGCCGGACAGCGCGCGCGCCGGTTTCACCCAGGCCGCCGCCTGCTACCGTCTGCTGGGAGCCGCCGGGATGCCCGCGGTGGCCGAGCGACCGGCCGGAGTGCGGCTGGCCCAGGCCTGCGCCACGCTGCTGAACGGCAAATAACAGTTCAGCAGCGGTCGCCAGAACAGAAAAGGGGCCGACCTTCCGGTCGGCCCCTCTCTTTTTCCCTTTAGCACAAAAAATGCTTTTTCAGTTTCCCGCCGCCTGCGCAGAGCTCTCACACCGGTTCTCGGAGCAGCGTTTGAACTCGGTGCTCACATTCGGCACCTTGCGGTCGATAAGGTTCTGGACGGTGATCCGCTTGCCGTATTCCTCGCAGAACTGGAACACGATATCCCAGAACAGCCTGATCTCGCAGTCGCCGCCGCGCGGACAGGGGCTCTTCTCACGGTCGAACTTCGCACAGTGCCCGTCCGCGTTGATCTCGCTGGAAAGCATTTTCAGGACCTGGCAGACCGTGATTTCCTCGGGCGGCTTTTTCAGGCGGAACCCGCCCTTAATCCCACGCGTGCTCTCGATCAGGCCCTTGCGCTTAAGGATACCGAGCAGCTTGTGCACGTAATCGAGGCTGATTAATTCGTTCTCGCTTATCTCCCGGGCGGTCAGGGCCTCATCACCGTGACGGCGGGCGAGCTGCAGCACGCAGCGCAGACCGTATTCCTCCTGGGCGCTGAAATGCATCAGACCTCTCCTCTGCTACCTGCAGGATTGGGGGACATCAAATTGCCGCTCCCGGCAATTGAGCGCGGATTGTTGCACGCACCCGGGCGCCGTGGTCCGCAAGATACCATATAACCTAACGGTCATTCGATTTGCATGTTGCATCAAAAGGGAGGTAATAATATTTCACTTTTATGTGCTACACGCAAGAAAAGGTTTTCAGGAATTACACGAATTGTCCCACCCGTGTTCCGATTCTCCTATTTACTTGCGCCTGAGCGCCGCAGGTTTAAAATTACTGTTTGGCAAATTACAAATGCCAGCTTGTCGTGGGTGGTGACAATTATACTCTCGGGGACGGGCAAATGATCCTTATCGACACACTGCTTCAGGGGCTGCGGCGGCGTGACAGCCGTTTGAACAGCCAGCTTGAAAAGATTTACTCGCTGGATACGACCGACCGCCTGATCCACCTTCTGGAGACTTTCTCCGAGCGTTTCCCGGACGAGCCGGAGGTGTCGGTGCTGCGTGCTCCGGGCCGGGTGAACCTGATCGGGGAGCACACCGACTACAATGGACTTCCCGTGCTGCCGATGGCCATCGACTACGACATGCTGGTGGCATTCGCGCCGCGCCAGGACGCGGTGGTCAAGGCGGTCAACCCGGATTTCCCGGACCGGGTGTTCCAGCTCGAAAAGAAAATTCCGCATTTCGAGACCGGCGACTGGGGTAACTACGTGAAGGCCTCGGCCCAGGGGCTGATCGACCATTTCGGGTCAGCGGACGGGCTGCGCGGGATGAACGCCTGCTTCTACGGCACCGTGCCGGTGAGCGCGGGCCTTTCCAGCAGTTCGGCCCTGGTGGTGGGGGCGGCTCTGTCCCTGTTGCAATCGGCAGGCCGTCAGGTAGAGCGCCGCGAGCTGGCCGACCGCCTGGCGGATGCCGAATGGTACGTGGGCACCGAGGGTGGCGGGATGGACCAGGCCGCCTCGCTGCTGGCCGAGCGGGACAAGGCGCTGAAGATCGATTTCTACCCGCTGCGCGCCGAGCCGGTGTTCCTGCCCGAGGGTTTCACCGTGGTGGTGGCCAACTCGATGGTGGTGGCGTCCAAGAGCCAGAACGCCCGCTTGCAGTACAACACCCGCCATGCGGTCTGCCGCATGGCCACAGCCCTTCTGGTCAAGCGCCTGGAGCTCGACCCGCACAAATACCCCCGCCTGGGCGACATCTATTTCCACCTGGGCCGCGACCGGATGCTGGCCGCCTGCAAGCAGCACATGAAATGGCACGGCTACACCAAGACCGAGCTGGCGGAGGCGCTGGGCATCTCGCTGGATGATTTCAACCAGCGGTTCTGCACCACGGTCAACGGTGAGCACATTTCCGGGCCGGCGGAGGGTTTCAAGCTCCTGGCCCGCACCCGTCACGTGGTGAGCGAGTCGGCGCGGGTGGACCAGGCGCTGGCCGATATCCGCTCGGGCGGCGGTGGACGGATGGGCGAGTTCATGAACGGCTCCTACCTGAGCTGCCGCCACAACTACGAGGTGAGCCACCCGGCGATCGATGACCTGGTGGCGATCGCCTTGGAGGCCGGGGCGGCTGGCAGCCGTATCACCGGGGCCGGGTTCGGCGGCTGCACGGTGAGCCTGGTGCCGGATGACCGTCTGGAAAGTTTCCTGGACGAGGTGCGCCGGCGCTATTTCGAAGACGCGATCCAGACCTACCCGGAGGCCTACCGCCGCTACCGGGAAACCGATATCCCGCCGCTGCTCACGCTGCGGTCCTCGGGCGGGGCGCAGTCGATATTCTGAGAGACCGGGTGAGAGATCCAAATCCCGTATGCATTTGTGGAGTGGTTTGTTCATGTCCGGAGGGCAGGCAGAATGGACGCGATGGAAATGTTGAAGACACGCAGAAGCGTGAGAAGCTACAAGGACACTCCGGTCGAGCGCAGCCAGGCCGAGGCGATAGTGGATGCCGGGCGGCTGGCCGCCTCGGGCCGCGGGGTCGATCCCTGGGAATTCGTCCTGGTCACCGACCCGGTAAAGCGCAAGAAACTGGCCGGTATCTGCGACGCAGGCAAGTTCATCGAGCAGGCCCCGCTCTGTATCGTGGTGCTGTGCAAGGACACCAAATATTACCTGGAGGACGGGGCCGCTGCCACGCAGAACATGCTTCTGGCCGCCACGGCCCTGGGCCTGGGATCCTGCTGGGTGGCCGGAGACAAGAAGCATTACGCCGGGAAAGTCGAGGAACTGGTGGGCGCTCCCGCGGACTGCAAGCTGATCAGTCTGGTGGCCGTGGGCCACGCCGCGGATGACCTTCCCCCGCGCAAGCAGAGACGCGCCCTGGCCGAGATGCTGCACTGGGAAAAATTCTGAGGCAAGACAGAGACCTGAAAATAGACAGTCAGCGCCGGATTATTCCGTCAAGCCGTTAACCCTCAGAGGCAGAAAGGCCCGGCAAGAATGTTCACACTGCATGCAGTTGATCTTTTCATCATCATTTTCTATTTCCTCTTCGTAATAGGAGTAGGCTACTACCTGAAAAGCTACACCAAGACCGGCGAGGATTTCTTCCTGGCCGGCCGCAGCCAGACCGCCTGGATCGCCGGCATCTCGTTCATCGCGGCCAACATGGGTGCGCTGGAGCTGATGGGCTGGAGCGCCGCCACCTACCAGTACGGAATGCTGGCCGTGCACTGGTACTGGATCGGGGCCATCCCGGCCATCCTGTTCCTCGGCCTGTTCATGATGCCGTTCTACCATATCAGCAAGACCCACTCCGTGCCGGGCTACCTCCAGATGCGCTACGGTGAGGGAGCGCGCGGGCTGTCCGCTTTCACGTTCGTCATCATGACCGTGCTGGCCAGCGGGATCAACATGTACGCCATGGGCCTGATCCTGGAGAACTTCTTCGGCTGGGATTTCGACACCTCGGTCTGGGTCACCGCGATCACCGTGGCCCTCTACTGCGGCATGGCCGGGCTGACCTCGGCCATTTTCAACGAGATCGTGCAGTTCTTCCTGATCTGGGCCGGCGCGCTGCTGATCCCGATCTACGGGCTGATCGAGCTGGGCGGCTGGGACAAGCTGATGGCGATGGTCAACCAGCGCGCCGCCGAGCTGGCCCCGGCCGGCGCCCCGGTGCTCGACCGTCTGCATATCTGGTCCACCATGGCCTCGCCGCTGGACAACCCGATGGGCATGCACTGGCTGGGGATCGCGTTCGGGCTGTGTTTCGTACTGAGCATGGGCTACTGGACCACCGATTTCCTGGTCGTCCAGCGCGTGCTGACCACCAAGAACCTGCGCAGCGCCGAAAACGCCACGATCATCGGCTCGTTCTTCAAGATGGCGATCCCGCTGATCGTGATCCTGCCCGGCCTGATCGGTTTCGCCCTCATCCCGGGCCTGGTGCCCGAGGGCGCGGGGGTCAATCCCTCCACCACCTACAACGCCGTGCTGCCCCTGCTGATGAAACGCTATTTCGGCCCCGGGATGATCGGCCTGGGCCTGATCGCCCTGCTGGCCGGGTTCATGAGCGGCATGGCCGGCAACGTCTCGGCGTTCGCCACGGTCTGGACTTACGATGTCTACCGCAGCTACATCAAGAAAGACGCCAGCGACAAGCACCTCCTGGTCCTGGGCCGCTGGTCCACAATCGTCGGCGTGGTGATCTCGATAGCCACCACCTACATAGTCAAGCGTTTCTCCAGTATCATGGACTACATGCAGGCCCTATTCAGCTTCTTCATCGCCCCGCTGTTCGCCACGGTGCTATTGGGGATGTTCTGGAAACGAACGACCGAGAAAGCCGGGTTCTGGGGGTTGCTCCTGGGCATGCTCACTTCGATCGGCATTTTCCTGGGCATCAAATTCAACTGGCTCGACCCGAGCGTGGTCACTCTGAGTGAGCACGCCAGCACCATGGCGCTCAACATGTGGCAGGCGGTCTGGGCGTTCCTGGTTAACTTTATCGCCACGATTGTAATCAGCCTGTTCACCACGCCCAAGACCGACGCCCAGCTCAAGAACCTGGTCTACGGCGTGACCGACATACCGAAAGAGAAAGCTGCCCCGTTCTACAAGCAGCCGCGGTTCTGGGGCGTGGTCAGCTTCGCGATCTTTATCGTTCTGAACATCATCTTCTGGTAAACCCACAGGAGTGACGCTATGGCAGGCAAGAGCCGTATTACGATCTGGTTTTTAAGCGGACTGATAATCTTTGTCTACGGGCTGGCGGTAGCCGGCATGGGGATCTACAATTTCTCCAACCCGCCGCAGGTGGCCTGCGCCGAGCTGCACCTGGATTTCTACTGGGGCCTTGTGCTGATCGTGACCGGGGCGATTTTCCTGTACGCCCAGCGCCCGGGGCGCCCGGTCAAAAACGAGGACTGAGCCTTAGTTGATTTAAAGCCTTGAAGGACACGCCCTGCGTTCGATACGCGGGGCGTGTCCTTTTTTCAGGGAGGTTGGCAGAAGTCTCAGCAGCGTGCGGGGCGGGCCGGCATCCTTTTTGCCCGCGCCGGACACGTTCCCGCCCCCGGGCCGCGGGTCACGCAAAAAGGCTGCCGGCCCGCCCCCCCAGCGCACTTTCCTACCACAAAAAAACGGAGACGCCTGCGTACCTCGACGTCCCCGCTTCTGTTATACGTCTAAGTTACTGCCGGCCTCACTGCCCGGCCGCGCCCACCACTTTCCAGTCACTCAGCAGGCCCACGGAGACCAGGCGCTGCGCCTCGGCCGTGGCGGCCGAGTCCGAGGCGAACGCGCCAACCTGCACGCTGAACAGACGGCTCTTACCCACCTGGACCGGGCTTACCCGCGCCTGGACCCCGCCGGATTTGAGTTTCTCGCACAGGGCCACGGCCGAAAGGCTGTCCTTGAACGCCCCGGCCTGCACGCTGAAAGCACCTTCAGCCGGTGTTTCTTTCACTGTTTTACTCGCCGGACCGAAAGCCTCGATCAGCCTTTTACCCGAGGAGACGAGCAGGAACACCAGGACAAGGCTCAGCGCCAGGAGCAGGACCAGCCGCAGGCGACGGCCCAGGCCGCCGCCCACCGCGCCCCGCCCGCCCGCGAGCAGACGCTGGGCCAGCTGGTAGACCAGGCTCCCGGGCTTAAGGCGTGGGCCCTTCCCGGCCGATTCCCCGGGCGAGAACACCAGGTCGAACGACTCGGCGCTCTCCCGCGCGGCGGCCGGCCGCACCGGCGCCTCGAAGAATCCCGCCCCGCCGGCTGTCTCCGCCGGGGCGGGTCTGACACCCTCCTTGAGCGCCCGGCCGATATCCAGGGCCAGGCCGTCCGCGCGCTTTTTCTCGCGATAGCGACTGTTCAGGGTCTCGAGCAGCGGCCGCACCCGCTCACCCCAGCCCCGGCCCAGGGCGGCCAGGTAGAACCGGGCCGCGTTGTCATCCATGCGCTGGAAACTGACCAGGCGCGGGATCACGAACTCCAGCACTTTCTGGCTGTGCTCCGGGTAGACCTGCAGGCAGCGCTCCAGCACCCGCTCGCTCTCGAAATTGAGCACCCCGCGCAGGGTGTACTCGCGGGAGAGGATGCCCACCAGACGGTCATCCGGGCGCTCGTGGTAGCGTCGGCGCACGAACACCAGGCTCGGCTCCGAAAGCCGCGGCCGTCGGCTCCAGGCCCGCACCAGGAACGCGAAATAGGCCTCGTTGTCCGGATCCGCGGCCAGCACCAGCTCGTAAATGGACAGGGCCCGCTCGTCCTCGGCCCGCATTCCGAGCAGGATATCGCCGAACCGCCGGTTGACCAGGCGGGTGAGCCGCTCGCGCGAGGTGTTGAAAAAAAAGCTGCTCGCCAGGAACGAGTTAAGCCGCCGCCAGGCCCGCTCCAGCAGCTTGGGGTGGTACTGGCGGCTGAGGCGGTCCAGCTCCCGCTCCAGCAGCCAGCGGAAACGCACCCGTCCCCACAGGCTCATGCCCAGCGAGACCGCCAGCAACAACACGAGATAAGACCAGATGAGCAAGCTGCTGTCATCCAGTGTCTGCCCGGCGTACATCGACTCGTGGACCCAGGACAGAAGGCGGTACACGGCGAACAGGGCCACGAACGTGCCGAGAAACAGGCGCACTGCGACGTATTTTAAAAACTGAACCATCTATTTCCTTATCGGAATCACACAGATGAATTCCAGCTTGGAGGTCGGGGCGGTGTTCCGGAACTGATGCTTGACCCCACCCGGCACGAAAGCCACCACTCCCGGTTCCAGCTTGTGCTGACGGCCCTCCAGGTCGAGCACGCCCTGGCCCTTCCAGACAAAAATCTCGTGTTCGTTGGGATGACTGTGGCAGGGGGTGTATCCCTCCGGTTCCAGCTCGATCATGCGCATGGCGAAATTCTGCGCCCCGTCCTTTTCAGCCACGAGCCAGCGGATGCCCGCCCCCTTCGAGTCATCCCCGGTGAACTTCTCCAGTTCCACTGTCCTGTAGTCCACGCTTTTCATGTTGCACCCCCAGGGTCAAGCGTTAGAAAACCCGGGAACACGCCCGGACGGTTTCAGAATTCCAGAGTGTCCAGCGCCGCCGGCGGGGCGGTCTGGTCGGCCGTGCCGACCGAATCAGCCCCAGCCGCCGCGCCGCGCACAGCCTCTATCTGCTCCGGCAGCAGCGGGACCGTGATCCGGTCCGCGGCCGCGGTGCTCTCATCCGCTGGCAAGCCGCTCCAGGCGTTGACCTCCAGGAACTCGATCCCCGGCGGGATCGGGAATTCCTGGCGCTGACGGCCCGCGGTGGCCTGGTTCATGAACAGCGCCCAGATCGGCGCTCCACCGCGCGCGCCGGTCACGCCCAGGCGGCGTCCGTTCTGGGTGAAACGCATCTCGCGGTTGTCATCGTAGCCCACCCAGGCGGCGCAGGACAGTCCCGGGGTGAACCCGACGAACCAGGAGTCGCGGTAGTCGCTGGTGGTTCCGGTCTTGCCGGCGGCCGGGAGCATGAACCCCAGGCGGCGCAGCACCTGACCGGTGCCGTGGTCCACGACCGACTGCATCATGTCCACCAGTTGATAGACCACCTGCGGGTTGGCCACATCCCTTCCGCGCGGCACCGGGTCGTATATCACGTTGCCGCGGTAGTCCTCGATCCGGCGGATCGCGTAAGGCTCGTGGTAAATGCCACCATTGGCCAGCACGGCGTAGGCCCCGGCCATCTCCAGCGGGCTCACCCCGCTCGCGCCCAGGCTGAGCGCGGGCGTGGGCGTGAGCGGCGCCTGGATGCCGAACTGGCGCGCGGTCTCGACCACCCGGTCGGGGCCCACCATCTCGATCAGATCGGCCGAGATCACGTTACGGCTCAGGGTGAGCGCTTTTTTCAGGGTCATCCGGCCGAGGAAATTCTGCTCGAAATTCCCCGGGCTCCAGGTCTGTCCGCTGGGCAGGACGAAAGTGACCGCGCTGTCGACCAGGGTGGAGGCCGGACTGAGGCCCAGATCGCGCATGGCGGTGTAGTAGACGAAGGGCTTGAACGAGCTTCCCGGCAGACGGTTCTGGTGCAGGGCGCGGTTGAACTGGCTGTCATAGTAATCGCGCCCGCCCACCAGAGCCAGGATCGCCCCGGTGCCG
Source organism: bacterium (assembly GCA_021372515.1). Lineage (NCBI taxonomy): Bacteria > bacterium. The sequence goes on along the minus strand of JAJFUG010000073.1, from coordinate 37,465 downwards.
GTCTCCACCGCCACCAGCGCCCCCTGCGGGTAATCAACCGGGGACTGGCCCCGCGTCCCGTATTCGGGAAGGCTGAGCATGCTGTCCAGACGGCGCAGGCCACCGCGCACCGCGCTGGTCGCCGACGACTGCAGGGCCGGGTCGAGGGTGGTGAACACTTTCAGCCCGCCGTAGTACAGGAACTCCTCGCCGAACTGCTCGCGGATGCGGTCCTGCACGTAGTCCAGGAAATAGCTGCTGCGCTCGGCGCCCTCGGTGTAGCGGCGCAGGGTGATTTCCTCTTTCTCGGCCGCCAGGCGCGCCTCGGGTGTGAGCAGACCCAGCTCGACCATGCGCTGAAGGATCCAGAGCTGGCGCGTACGGGCGCGCCCGGGGTGACGGTAGGGGCTGTAGAGGCTGGGGCCGTTGAGGATCGCCACCAGCAGGCTCGCCTGGCCCAGGCTGAGCTGGTCGGCGTGGCTGGCGAAATAGGTCCGGCTGGCCGCCTCCACGCCATAGGCTCCGCTGCCGAAATACATGTTATTGCAGTAGGCCTCCAGTATCTCTTTCTTGTCGAACATGTATTCGAGCTGGCAGGCTAACAGGATCTCTTTCAGCTTGCGGATATGGGTCTGCTCCAGGCTGAAGAAGAAATTGCGGGCCAGCTGCTGGGTCAGGGTGCTGGCTCCCCCCTCGATCCGCCCGGCGCGCAGGTTCTGCAGCAGGGCGCGCAGGATGCCTTTCTTGTCGATGCCGTGGTGCAGGTAGAACTCGTCATCCTCGGCGGTCAGCAGGGCCTGGATGAAATTGGGGCTGATCCGCTCCAGGGGCACGCGGTTTTTCTCGCCGATCGTGGAAATCAGGCTGCCCGAGCCGGAATAGAACTCGGTGCGGGTGTTGAGGACCAGCTTTTCCAGACGGTCGGGAAGCTGGGGTATCTCATCCCGCATGCTCACCACCACCACCACCCCGGCCACGAAAGCGGCCACCGCCAGGATCAGCGCGAGGTAGAACGCGGCCTTGACCAGTTTGAGCAGCATCCTCACGGGTTCGACTCCGGGGTTTCGCCGGACGCGGGGGGCACCGCCGGCGCGCTCAGGGTGTCGGCGCCGGGACGGCGGTCCGGGTAACGCTGGTAAAGAAGCTCATCCATGCGCTGGGCCAACTGCAGGACCGAAAGGCTTCGCCCCAGCACGCGCACCGTAGTCTGGTTCTCCACCCCGCCCAGCTCGAAAGCCATCTCCATGCGGTCCCCCACCAGGGAGTCGCGGGCCACGGCCACGCGCTGCAAGCGGTAACGCCATTGCAGCAGCTCGCCAGCCGTAACCGGGATCCCCTCGCGCTCATCCGCGCTCAGGTAGAGCATGGAGTCGAAAAACACATCCGCCGGGTAGAACGGCTGGTTGAGCGAGGGTATGGCCTCCAGCGGCTGGCCGCGGGTGCGGCGGCCGTCCAGGAAAAAGTCGACATATTCGCGGGCGAGGAGGATTTTTTCGAGCACCGCGTTCTGGCCGTCCAGCAGGAACACGTTCAGCTCGCCCTGCTCCAGGGTCAGCATCGTGCGCTGCCACTGGGCCAGCCGCGAGCTGATGTCCAGCAGGTGCAGCGGCTCGATAAGCATGGAGCTCTGGTAATAAGGAAGGCGGGAATAGATGTCCAGGAAACGCTCGCGGGTGAGGATCAGGCGCTCGCGCCCAGCGGCCAGCTCGAGCAACTGGCCCAGGTCATCCACGCGGATGTCGGGCGATTCCTGCTCGCGTCGGTTCACCACCAGGGCATCCAGCCGCTGCTGGACATCCTCGCTGGCGGTCACGTTCTCCCAGACCTGGCCGAACTCGGTCCGTTCGGCGTTGTGCCAGGTCAGGTAGCGGCCGATGGCCACCTCGACATAGCTGTAGCGGAACTCCAGGACCACCGCCGCCGCGCCGGCCAGGGCCAGCAGCAGGAAAAAGCCGATCCGTCCGAGGTTGTCCCGCAAGGCTGCGAGCATTTGCATCCGTTAGACCTTTACAATTTGGCCGTCACCTGTTCAGATTGACATCTTAGTCGGCTTGCGTTCAGGGATATTCATCCCAGGTTGTGAGTCTTTTTGCCAGCCTGCGTGTAGGGGCACGGAGTGCCGTGCCCATGAGGATTCAACCGTTGTGCGCCAAGGATTGGCATCACACCGCCCTCCCGGCTTACACCGGCCCCACGGCAAGGTTCTCAATGGTGCGAGAAACAGCGCTCCCCGGTGAACACCATCGCGATGCCGTGCTCGTTGCAGGCCTCGACCACCTCCCAGTCGCGCAGGCTGCCGCCGGGCTGGATCACCGAGCTGATACCGGCCTCGGCCAGACGGTCGATGGAGTCGCGGAACGGGAAGAACCCGTCGCTGGAGATCGCCGAGCCGCGCAATGACTCGGCCCCGGCGTAGGTGACGGCTTTCTCGATGGCCTGCTCCACCGCGCCCACGCGATCCTGCTGGCCGGTGCCCACCGCCAGGGTCACGCCGTCGCGCACGATAATCACCCCGTTGGAGCGCACGTTGAAATTCACGTACCAGCCGAACAACAGGTCCTGCATCTGGTCCGGGGTCGGCGCGGTAGCGCAGACTATTTTCTGCCCTTCGCTGTTCTCGGCCTCTGCCGGCACGAGGTCCTGCGGCCCGCGGATGGAGCTGAGGAAAGGCTCGGCCAGCACCAGCGAGCCGTCGCCGAACACCTTCACCTCCAGATGCCCCTCGGTGTTGTCGCCCTCGAAACGCGGCAGCTTGTCCAGGTTGTCCACCTTGACCACGCGGATGTGGCGGTTGCGGCCGAAACGCTGGTAATCCTCGAACGCCGCCAGGGCCGCGCTCTCGTAAGCCGGGGCCACCACCGCCTCGACCACGGTGCCCATGATCTCCTCGGCCGCGGCGGCTGTGACCTGGGTGTTGAACGCCACCACCGAGCCGAAAGCCGCCCGGCTGTCGGCATCCCGCGCCTTGCGGTAGACCTCCACCTGCGTCTCGCCGCGGAACTGCACCGCCGCGCCCGAGGGGTTGAGGTGCTTCATCACCGCCACGGCCGGACGGTCGAAATACTTGACTATGTTCAGCGCGTGGTGCATGTCCTCAAGATTGGTCTGGCTCAGGCCGCCCTTGCCGCTCTTCAGTATCTGCATGCTCCCCAGAACCAGCAGTCCGGCCCCCGCCGGGCGGTAGAAAGCCGCGCCCTGGTTCGGGTTGGTGCCGTAGCGTAAGTCCTCGATCTTCTCGTAGGCCTGTCCCAGGAAATCGACTTTTTCCGGGAAAACTTTACCGCTGGCGGTGAAATAGATACTGGACCTTTTCTGGCTCATGGGGGCTCTCCATTTATGCGGACAGAATATGGCTTGTTTTGTGAGGATATGCCAAGATAGTCATCCCGGTGCGGCGGGTCAAGCCGGGGGATGACAAAAAAACGGGAGAGGGCCGTATCTTTTTTCCCGAGGCCGGTTTCAGGCTCCGTATGTCGACTCCCCCCGCCGGGCCAGGACAATGGTCGTGCGGCCGAAGAACAGGGCCGCCGTGTGCATCTGGCGCAGTATCTCCAGGTTGGCCTCACGCTGGCGCGGCTCTTCCTCGCTGCGCAGGGCGCCGCCGGTGAACCAGCGGCTGAGCGGCCAGAGCGGAGCCAGGGCCAGGCTGCTGCGCCGGATGTGATCGGTGGACACACGCTCGATCTGCAATCCGGTCGTATGGAGGATATGCCTCAGTTGCCAGAAAGTGAGGCAGTAGATATGCTCGATGAAACGGTTGCGGCTGAACTCGCTGGAGGGGCGCACCGACAGGCTGTAGAACCCGGTGAGAACGAACCGCAGACGGCTGGCGGCGTTGCAGATGTTGGGCGTGGTCAGGGCGAGCCGGCCTCCGGGGCGCAGCACGCGGGCCAGCTCGCGGGCGAAGGCGTACTGGTGCTCCAGGTGCTCGATCCCCTCGCAGCAGACCAGAAGGTCGAACGATCCCTCCCGGAACGGCAGGGGACGGTCGAGGTCGCCGCGCAATATGTGTGCGCCGTCCCGCGGCCCGAAATTCTCGGGATGGAAGTCCAGCGCGGTCACGTTCCAGCCCCGCGCCGAAAGCGCCCGCGAGAGCGCCCCGCGGCCCGGGGCCAGCTCCAGGGCGCGCCCTCCCGGCGGCAGGCCCTCCAGCAAGGCCAGCACCCGCCGCTCGATCCGCGAAAGTTTCACCGCTTCGGCCTGCGCCTTATCCGCCATCATCCCCCTCCAGGCTGACACATCGCAGCGGGGCGGCACACTCCGCGCGGCCCCGGCACGGTACGCTCCACGATTCTCCGGCTGTCTCAAAGAAACGGCGGTTTCCGAATCATTGCACCTGGAAAGCCCACTGGCCGCTCACCCCGCTGACCACGTCCCGCACCCGCACCCGCCAGCGCCCCGGCGTATCGCTCAGCGCCAGAGGCAGGCTGAAAGAAGCCTGCCCGTTCTGAGCACTGAGGTTCTTCCCGTAGTAGTCCACCGCCGCGCCCGAGGGGTCGAACACGCGCGCCACCAGCACGTGCGGCCCGGCCTCTTTTCCCTCCGCGGCCAGCACGGTCGCGCCGAACTCCACCGCCTGCCCGCGGCTCGCAGTCTGCGGCCCTTTCAGCTCCAGGCCGCTCACCCGGTAGGGCAGGCTGGCCACGAGCCGCACCTCGCCCGGGGCGATGTCCGTGCGCAGCACGGAGCCGAAGCCCAGGTAGCGCCCGGCGCGGACATCGTACTGGTAGCCCGCCGCGGGCAGCGTGAGGTCGAGGTCCTGGCGCGGGTCGGCGGATCGGTAGTCCTTCAGCAGGCCCAGCACGTAGCCCTGGCCCAGGTTGTAGGAGGTCAGGCGCACGGCCTGGAGGTCGCCGCCGGCGGAGGGCCGCAACTCGATGAGCGGTTTGTATCCGGCATCCTTGAGCAGAGCGGCCAGGCCCTGGCGCACCTCGGCCCCACCGCCGGTCTGACGGAGCCGTCCGTAACCGGCCAGCCAGGCGTTGAGGAAGAAAGTCCGCCCCTGCCCGACCGAACCCCTGAGCACGCCCGGCAGACCCGGACCGTAGTCGGCCCGACTCGCGCCCGCGGGCTGCACTCCACTGTCCGCCACGGCCAGCCCGTGCACAGCGCCGCGCACCTCCGTATAATCCCCCACTGTCGGGATCAGCCTGGCGCGCTGTCCGCTCAGGCCAAACAGCCCATCCAGGCCGCCCTTCTCCAGCCACTTGCAATGGCCGTCCATCACCGCCGGCTGGGCATCCGCGATCACCGCGCCGCCCGCCTGCACGAAATTCCGCACCGCGGCGGTTCCCTTTTCCGAAAGGGCGATTGTCGCGGGCAGGACCAGCACCCTGGCCCCGGATTTCTCCAACCAGCCCTGCTCCAGCATCTGCCAGCTCATGGCGCGGTAGGGCACGCCCAGGTCATCCAGCAGCCAGCGCCAGCTCTCGTAGTTGAACTCCCAGCGCTCGAACGCCGCGCTCGGGGCCCCGTCCTGCTCCACGATCCGGCCGTCCTGGATCCAGCTTCCGTGCAGCGCGGGCATGGACCAGAACAGCACCACCTCGCTGGGGGTCCAGTGCGCCGTGGTCAGCAGCCGCGCGACTCCGCCGTGGCGCAGCTCGCCGAAAATGCGCAGCATGTCCGCCCCGCTCTTACAGAGGCGGTAGTCGGGGTCGAGGGTCGAGAACTGCCAGAAAATGGCGCTGCCGGCGGTGTGCCCGGCGAACAGGCGGCCCCAGAGCTCGTAGTCCAGCTTGACACCCGACACGCCGTAACCCGTGCAGCCGGTGATCTTGCCCCCCGCGCGCATGAACGCCTTGTGGCGCTCCGGCTCGCCGTAGGGCTGGGTGTGGTCGATGGTCTGGTCGAGCAGGTAGTAGTCGTAGCCGTTCTGTGCCACCGTGCGCTGGGTGCCGGTCATCATCACCCGGCCCTCGGGGTCGATCTCGCGCACCATGCGGCGGACGTAGGCGTAGTTGTCGGCGTAGCTCTTCTCCATGAAAATACGGTGGTCGGACCAACTGGAGAAATTGCCGCGCGCCTGGGCTCCGGGGGTGTCATCCGGCGTCACGGCGTCCCAGGAGGTGAATGCGGCGCCCCACTGGGCGTTGAGCGCCGCCAGCGAGCCGTACTGCCCTTTCAGCCAGTCGCGGAACGCGGCCAGGGTGTGCGGGCCGAAACACAGGTCGAACGCATCGCCGTAATGCGTGAGCGAGGGCTCCTCGTAGCAGTAGTAGCTCAAGGGGCTGAACCGCTTGAACTGCTTGACCTGGCGCTGGACGATCTCTTTCTGCTCCTTGAGGTAGGACGGGTCGTGCAGGCAGTACCGGCGGATGAGATACTTCTTGTCATGGGTGGCTACGTAGTTCTTTTTCTGCTCGCGGTAGGGGACCTCGCCCGCGCCGTCCTGCGATTCCTCGGTGTCCAGACGGGTCTCGGCCTGAAGCTCCAGGTTGCTGCGGAAAGCGAACTCCGGCGGCACGGCGGCCCAGGCGGTCACCCCCAGGCGCTCCATGTAGCGGTCCAGGAACGGCCATTCCCCGGCCGTGATCTGGGGCATGAAACGGTACATCATCACTTCGTAGTCATCCCAGGGCGTGGGCCGGTCGATGAACAGCTCCGCGCGGGACGAATGCACGGCCCGGCCGTTGCCGTCCAGCACCCGCGCGGTGACCACGGCCCGGCGGGCCAGACAGAGCGCGGTCGGCAAAGAGAATGTGCCAGGCTGCCCGGCACCGAGGCTCAGCGTGTCCACGGCCAGCGTGCGGCCACGGTTGTCGCTCAGCTCCAGGGCCACCCGCGCGGGTTGGCCGTGCGGGTCCAGGCGCACTGTCCCGCTGACAGTGTCTCCCAGCTCGTAGGTGTCCAGGCCGGTGGCCAGGGATGCGATCCGGTTCCAGCCGAAAAAGCTGCACCCGGCGGAGGCGAAATCCACCACCCGGCCGCGGCGCGTGAGCCACAGGTTGGCGACCATCCGAGTGCAGAACGGCAGATCCGGGAAAGCCAGCTCCAGCGGGCCGCTGGAGGCGGGCAACCTGCGTTCGGCCAGCACCCGGTATTCCTGGTCGCGGATTTCCACGCGCAGGCTGTCGCCGGGGGCGCAGGTTAGGGCGCCGGTAATCCCGAGCGGGCCCTCCCCTGTCACCTTTCCCAGGACCACGCCGCCGAACCCCCCGGCGCCGTCCCGCCCGGCGGCCCAGCGCAGGGTGCGTCCGGTCAGGGCGTAGAGATACTCCCAGTACGGCAGGCCGTTCTTGTCTTCCAGGGGACGGTCCACGCGGGGGAACATGCCCTGGTCCTCCCAGGCGAACACCGCCACGCGACCCTTGCCGTAGCTGCCCACGGCCAGGATCGGGCTGCCGTCCGCCGCCGAGATCAGCACTCTGGCTCCCGGCTTTGCGGTGTAGCGCACGTGGTGGATGTCCGCGGCCGGGATCAGCTCCAGCGGGATGCCGCGCGTGATGTAGTGGGCGGGATCGTCGGCTTTCCAGGCGCCGCCGCCGGGAGCGAGGCCGGCCGGACGCTCCTCGGGCTGGTCCGCGGCGCGCGGGCTGTACAGCTCCAGGCGGGTCTGTCCGGCCAGAGGCGAAAGCTCCTCCAGGTCCGGGGCCGGCCCACCGGCCACGGGCTGGAACAAAACCAGGCCGCAGCCCTCGGCCACGCGCTTGAGCAGGACCTTACGCAGCTCGGGCGGCGTATCGGCCCAGGAGCGCAGGTTGGGCAAGGCGATCACCTCGAACCGGCGGGGGCTCTCCAGCTCGCTGGTCAGGGCGGTGTAGGAGACACTGAACTTGTCGGTGACATGGTCGTATTCGAGGGCGCGGGTGCCGTAGAAATCGCCGAACGCCCAGCGGTGCAGGCCCAGCGACGGCTCGAAGGTGACAGTGGTCGGCTCCAGCTCGAAGCGTTGCATCAACTCCACCATCACCCGGCCGCTGCCAGCGCGCGGCACGAACAGCCCGCGCAAGGGGCCCGCCGCATCCGGCCGCTGCCAGGCCACGTGCGGAGTCCGGACCGAGTCGGAGTAGACTATGTCCATCCGTCCGCGGCTGTCCAGCTCGGGCTGGTGCTCCCAGGTGCGGAGGTGGTCCAGGTAGAGCGTGGCTGCGGCCGCGGGGCTGAACTCCACCCGCCGCAGGGCCAGCCAGTCCACCCCGGCCAGCTGCTCGCGCCGGTACTGAACGTGGTTGAGGCCCTGGCTCAATGTGCGCAGGGTGCTCCAACTGCCGCCCAGGCTGTCGCGGAAAGTGAGGCGCAGGCTGAGCGGGACCGGACTGTACAGGTCGACAAAGATCGCCTCCTGGATTTTCCAGCCGCCGCCTCCCTCATCGCCCGCTTTCTCGCGGATTATCTGTTCCATGCGCCAGAGGCCGCCCAGCTCGACACTCAGCACGCCCCCGGCCTGGAACTCCACCCGCAGGTCGTGTTTGCGCTCGGTGGCGTAGACACTGTCCAGGGCCAGCGCGCCGCCGGTGACGCTCCAGCGCGACAGGTCGCCGTCCTCGAACTCCTGTAACTGGCCCCACTCATCCTGGGCGCTAAGGAGCGAGAAACTGCAGGCGATCAGGACAAGCAGCAGGCCCAGGCCGGTTAGGGGGGCTTTGAATAACATCGTGCGCCTCTGGTTGAGATTTGCGGTCAGAGTATGATAGTCGCTCGGAGATAAACTAATATCGTTCACGTGTCCGAACAATATCCTGACCACACCCGCAAAGCCACGCTCAGGCTCTTCCCCCGGGTTCGAGGATTTTCACCAGGGCCTGGTCCCCCAGCTCGCCCAATCCCATCTCGACCGCTTTCTCGAACTGATGCTCGGTGAGCTTGAGTCCGGGCAGCTCCACCCCGGCGCGCTCGCACTCCAGAAGGGCCAGGCGCAGGTCTTTCAGGTGCAGGCCGATCTTGAACCCGGGGCGAAGGTCGCCCTCTTTGAGCAGTCCGCCCCACTTGCGCCAGATGAAACTGGTGGCCGCGCCGCTGTCCAGGGTCTCCCAGGCGGTTTTCTCATCCAGGCCCAGGCCGCGGGCGAACCGGAACCCCTCGGCCAGGGCGATCACGTGCAGGCCGGTCACCACCTGATTGCAGCATTTCATCAACTGGCCGTGGCCGACCGGGCCCACATGCACGGCGCGGCTGGTGTAATGCCGGACCACCTCGCGGGCGCGCGCGATGTCAGAGTCCCGTCCGCCCATCATTGTCACCAGGGTGCCCTCGGCCGCGCCGCTGGTGCCGCCCGACACCGGGGCGTCCACAAAGCCGATCCCGCGTGCGGCCAGTTCGGCGGCGATCTCGCGGCTGGCCGTGGGACTGATCGTAGAGTGGTCGACAATCAGCCCGCCGGGGGCCATGCCTGAGGCCACTCCATCCTCACCCAGCACCACCTGGCGCACATCCGGCGTGTCGCTCACACAGAGCATGACCACATCGCAGAGCCGGCCCAGCGCGGCCGGGCTGTCGCAGACAACCGCCCCGGCCTTTTCCAGGGGCAGAGCTTTCTCACGCGTGCGGTTGTACACCGCCACCTCCAGGCCGGCGCGCACCAGATGGCCGGCCATCGACGCGCCCATCAGCCCCAGACCGGCGAACCCTGTTTTCATCTGCCTCTCCTTTGCTTACCGAAAGCCTCAGACCTCAGCCGAAAACTGAAAGGTGGCGAAATTCGCACCCCGGCGCAAGGGGGCGGAGACATTGTCATGCCACTTTACAGAACCTGAACACTCCTTTATATATATCGCAAGTATCCAGGCAGACAGCACGGCCAGCCGCCACCGTGAACCGGAAAGCGTGACAATGAAAAAAGCCCTCGCTCCTGGATTTCTGATCCTGCTGTTCCTCTACGTCTCAGAAGGTTTCCACCTGCTGAAACTTTTCCCTTTCGACGCCGGGTTCGTCAATCTGGTCCTGGCCGGCAACATGGCCGACTCTTTCCGTTTCGCTTTCAATCCGGGTGAGATCTCGGCGGGCAGCGATTCGCCGCTCTACGCCCTGGTGCTGTCGCTGTTCTGCCGCCTGAGCCTCGACCCATTTGCGGCGAGCGCCGTGCTGAGCAAGTTTCTTTTTATCGGCTGTGGCTGGCTGATCTGGCGGCTGAGCCTGCGCCTGGCCGGGGATGTGCCGCGCGTCAGGGCTGCGGCGTTCGTGGCGGCCGCGTTCTGGTTCTCCAGCGGCGTAGTGGGGTTCAACATGGCCTCGGGCCTGGGGGGGCTGAGCCTGGCTTTCAGCGGCCTGGCGCTCACCCTGCTGGTGCTGGAGCCCGTGGTGCCCGGCGCGCTGCTGGGGCTTTGCGCCGCCCTGGCCGTGCTGTCGCAGCCGGCCGGCTGGATCCTGGCAGGCCTGGCGCTCTGGTGCAGACGCAACCAGTGCCGCAGCGGCACGCCGGAGGACCGCTCCGCGTTCCGTCTGGCCCTGGTCGCTTTCGCCGTACCGGTGCTGCCCTGGATGCTGTTCTGCATTTCCCAGAACGGCACTATTTTCCCCAACCCCACCGCGGCGATGCTCGGATCGGCGGCGGAACGTCCCGGAATCCTGACTTTCCTGTACGACTGGGCCGTGCAGCGCGGACCGCAAAGCCTGGAGCAGATGTACCAGGGGCTGGGCGGCCTGGCTGGGACCCCCGGCTGGATCGACTTTCTCCCCTGGGCCGTGCTGCCGGTGATCTGGTCCCTGCTGGTCCACCGGTTCAGGGCGGCGGCTGTCCCGGCGCTGTTCATCGTACTGCACCTGGCCTTGTGCCTCGCCGGGACGAGACAGACAGGCGAGGCCGACCGGTTTTTCATGCTCGACCTGGCTTTCGTCTATGTGCTGGCCGCGCTGATGATCCGCGACATCTCGGAACGGCTGCAACGGCGCTCGGCGCTGCTGGCCGCCACCGCGGCCGTGCTGCCCACGGTGGCTGTCGTGGTGCTTCAGGGGTCCGCGGTCATATTCTACCAGGCAGTTTACCAGTCGCTAAACACGCAGTGCTTCTACAGTACGGTTTCCATGGCGAAATGGGTCGGGACGAACCTGCCGTCAGGGGCGGTGGTTGCGACTTACGAGCCTGGAGCGATCCGTTTCCTCGCCGGCAGCCGTGTCCTGGACCTTACCGGCCGCGTGGAACCACACGTGCTGCAGTACCGCGGGCTCGATATTGACAGCCTGATAGTATCCGAGGCGGATTACGTGATCGATCCCGGGTTCATGACACGCCTGGGTTTCAGCCCGGAGGACAGCACGCTCTACGAGCCCCAGAGGTTCCCGTTCCAGTACAAGCTTTACCGCGTGCGCCACGCTTCCGACTTTCAGGGCTTACCGCAGGATTCGTTCGGGACCCAGGCCCCGGACAGCACCGGAATCAACCCCGCGGACGCGCCCTGACCCCGGCGGTGAAAACCGGCTCCACGGCGAACCTCCCCCCGGCAGCGGCTTGAAGCTCAGCCGCCGAGGGCGGGTCGGCGGCCAGCAGGAGGACCTCTCCGGGAGCGAAAAGGTTAAGGTCCAGATCGCCCCGCAGTCGCCATTCCCGCTCCGTGCTCCAGAGAGTACGCTCCCCACGGCTCTGCTGGAAGAACCTCTCCCCGGCGTTGCGGCTCAATTGTCCGCGCTCCAGGTATTCCACCGGCCTCGCCCCGCAAGCCACGGCGGCGGCTCGCCCGAGCACCAGCCCGAAAGGCTCCAGGCTGTAGCGCAGGTAGCGTTGACGCCAGCGCATCAGCGGCAGCACCTCCTCCAGCTCCAGACTGGTGAGGCTCACTCCCGGCTCCCGGGCGGGAAAGTGCAGCCCGGAGCCGCGCAGGCGCATCTCGGCCGCGATACGACTCAGGGTGGCCGCGGCATCCCGCACGTAGTGCTCCGGGCGGGCCAGAAGGCCGGCCAGGAAGTCCGCCGGACGCTCGCCGGGCCAGGCCCCGGCCGAGGCGTGCGTCCAGTGGGTCAGGCGGCCTTTCAGAATGTTGCGCAGCGCCGGATTGAGCGGGCAGCCGTCGAGCCGGTAGCGCGGCCTCCAGTTGCGCGGGCTCCAAGGCGCCTCGAAGCCGCGCCTTATTTCTTTGCCCTCTGCCTCGGCCGCCCGCGCAAGCCCCTCCAGCCGTCCCCCCGGACGGACCGACACCGGCAGCAGACAGTCGGCCGCAGCGAAAAGGCTACGGTCGCGGGCGATCCAGCCGGCCTTTCCAGCGCCCGAGCCGCAGAACGATACGGTAAGCTTATCCGGCGTCAGTCCATAGTCGAGGGCCAACCCCGGCTTGACCCCCTCCGGCTCGCCGGCGCCGGGAAGGACCAGCTCGACCGCCAGACACAGACGCCCGGCCAGAAAAGTTATCAGGTCCCAGCCGGGCAGCCCGGTGCTGGAAAGGACAACCGTGCGCTCCGGGTCGAGCCCGGACAGTGAGCGCCGCAGCGCCGGGACCCAGGGGTCGGAGCCGCGCGGGTATTTTCCCTGGGCCGAGACCAGGGGCAGGATTCTCAGCCTTTCCCGGCTTGCATTCATGTCCACTCACACCCGGAACAGGACAGACAGAGATTGCGAACGGCTTGCCATCCGGCATAGCGTAATTCTGGAATCAACCGGCGGCTTGTCTTATATTGAGCCAGAACCGGCGGCGGCGGATGAATCAAAGCCAGTGGGCAAAGCCGGTTCCGATACAGTTGTCTCCCCAACGAAAAGCACTCTTCAACCACCGGGGCCCTCCGTGCCTGCCTGGAAACCATACAATCAGCCTGAGAAAGCCCTTCTGACGGCAGCCGCGGCCCTCGCCGCCGGTGCGATACTGCTGCCGGGCGTGACCGCCGGAGTGCTGATCTGCTTCCTCCTGTACCGTCTGGTCCGGGACAAGTGCGCTCAACTGGATTCGCCCTGGCCGCTGCGTCTCGCTCTGGCCGGATTTTTCATCCGCCTTCCGGTAATCCTGTACCTGGCGATAAAAAGCGCTTTCACCGGAGGGGTAGTGACACTTTTCGGCGACAGCAATCTGGTCTTCATGGTCAGCTATTACGCTCAGCAGGCTTTTCTGGGCACTTTTGGCCCGATCCAGAACTCGCACCTCCAGCCGGGTTTTTACGGCTACAGTCTGGTCAACTGGCTTTTCGGGGCGCTGCATTACCTGTTCGGTTATTCCCCGTTCCTGGCCATGCTGGCCAATGTCCTGATGAGCGTTCTGTCGGGCTGGCTGGTGTTCCTGATCACCCTGCGCCTGACCGGCCGGACGGAAATCGCGAGCCTGGCTCTGGGCCTGACCATATTCATGCCCAGCCAGATCTTATGGTCAATCAACCTGCTGAAAGAGCCGACCATCACCCTGAGCCTGACTTTCATCCTCTACCTTTTCGTGGAAATGATCGCCCGCCGCCACTGGTGGCGCCTTCTGCCTATAGTGGCTCTCTGCCTGCCCCTGGGTCAGATGCGACCCCAGACCCACCTTCTGGCCCTGGGTACAGTCGGGCTGGGCTGTGTGCTGTTCATCCCGCGGCGGGTCTGGCCGGGAGTTTCCATTCTGGCAGCGGGGGGCATGGCCCTGGCGGTCAAGCTTGGCCCGTCGCGCATCGAGCAGCTCATCCGGCAGGTACAGGCGAGCATAATTGGCTACCAGAACGGCTTCATCTCCACCGGGGGATCGTATTACGTGGCGATCCCGTACCGCCTCAGCTATTTAGGCCAGGGCGGCGATGGCGGGCCGATGACCGCCGTGGAGACGGTCCAGACTTATGTAAAATCCATCTATTATTATCTGGCCAGCCCCATTCTGACCCGCAACCTCAACCTGTCCAAGATAGTCATAGCTCCACAGATAATCCTCTGGCTGGCCCTGCTGGTTTTCTGTTTCGTGCCGGGAGCGCTCTGGCTGTTGCGCTACCGGAAACGTGAATCCGGCATCCTTCTTCTGTTCCTGGCCATCTTCACCTCGGCGATGGCGCTGTTCACCGGCAACGAGGGCGCGGCGCTGCGCCAGCGCGATGTGCTCACTCCGATCTTCTTCATCCCGATAGCGGTGGGTTATTACAACCTGACCGGCTGGTGCAGCCGACGAAAGCGGCCCCGCGCGAAAGTTTTAGATCTCGATTCAACCTCCAACAACCAACCTGTCCCGGAGACCTGAAGCGCATGACTGTTTTCATCGATGAGGTCAACGCCCAGCCGCGGGCGCTGCGGCGCCTGGCCGATTTCTACAGTTCCGTGGGCGCCGCGCGTCTGGCGGCCTGGCACGGCCTGGCCGGCTCCAGCCGGGAGCTGACATTTATCGGCATGGGGACCAGCGAGCACGCCGCCTGGCTCGTCCACGACCGTCTGGCCGCGGCCGGGCCTCACCCGCTGATCCTGGACGCCGGGGAATTCCTGCACTACCAGCTCGAATCTTTCCCCAGGCAGGGACTGTTCGTTCTGCTGTCCCAGAGCGGCGAGTCCGTGGAGACAAAGCAGGTCACCCTGGCCCTGCCCAGGGAGCGCACGGTGGTGCTTACCAACTCCGAGACCAGCAGCATGGCCCGCGCGGCCGGGCTCTGCCTGCCGCTGCTGGCCGACCCCGAGCGCTCGATCACCAACCAGACCTACCTCAACACCCTGGGGCTTCTGTACCTGATGGCGGGCGGGGCGACCGGGCGCCTGCACACGGTGGCTGACAGCCTGGAGCCGGGCCTCGACCCGGGCCGGGTGAGCGCGGCGGCGGAATTCATCCAGCCGGCCGACTGCCTGCACGTGATCGCCCGGGGGCCGTCCCTGGCCGCGGCGCGCCAGCTGGGGCTCACCCTGATGGAGGGGGCGCGCTGCAAGGCCGCGGCCTTTGCCGCCGGGGCGTTCCGTCACGGGCCGTTCGAGGTGGCCGGGCCGGGCCACCAGGCCATTGTGATGGCCGCGCGGGGACGGACCGAAAGCCTGTGCCTGGGTCTGGCCGCCGAGCTGGCCGCCAAGGGCAGCCGGGTGTTGCTGCTCACCGACTGCGAAAGTACGCCCGCCGGCCCCAACCTGTTCGAGCTGCGCGTGCCGTATCATGGAGAAGAGCACTTGTTCCCGCTCGCCCTGGCTATGGTGCAGGCGCACCTGCTGGACAACATCGCCCGCCTGCGCGGCTACGAGGCGGGGGTGTTCCACTCGATCAGCAAGGTGACGACAAAGGAATAGCCTGACGGGCGGAGCGGGACTGATCACGCTTTTTCAGTGAGCGAAAACATCCGGTGCAGGTCGTGGTCGGTGTGGCGGACCGGGCGGGCGCGCGAGGCGATCTCGGCGCATAGGTCGGGGTCGCGCTCGATGCGGCTGATGTCCTGGCCCAGGCTGCGGGTGTCGCGCAGGTTGATCCCCACATACACGCCCTGTCCGGGATGGTTGTCCTGGACGATTTTCACCGGGAAGCGCCCCTCGCGCTCCCGCCCGGCCGAGAACACCTCCAGAAGACGCTGGCGGAACCGCTCGGAGAGGCTGACTTTCAGGATGTTGACATCCGGAGCATTCAGCTCGTTAAGCATGGTGACAATCGTGCCGCGCAGCAGCCGGAAAAAGGTGGCCTCGTCCACAGCGTCCGGGTCGGCGGGCGGACTGTCGCCGTGCACCGAATCCTCATCGCGGAACAGCAGCATCCCCCCGGCCACGACCAGGTTGACCAGACGGGCCGTGATCTTGAGCTTGTCCTGCTCCAGACGAGCTTTGTCCGTGACCCGGCCCTCCAGCACGAGGCCGGTGAACCAGTCGTGGAAAGCCGCCCGCACGTCCAGGATGCTGCGCCGGAAATTTGAACCGCCGCCAGGGCTGTCAGCCACTCCCGCCAAGAGGGCTCCATTGGGCAATCAGTTGTAAGATATTAAGTTATGCACAACCGGGTCTCCCATTGTAGCGCTTTTACGCCGGAGCTGTCAAGAAATATCGCGCCATCGGCGCAGAGTGGTGTTTCCGTTGCACATGCCCGGTAGTATAAGTTCAGTATATCGATCAGATGAGAAAATCTTGTCTTATCGTAAGATTATTGTATATTTTACGGATATATTAATTTCGGCATAAACTATCCTGGCGCTGCGGTTTACCCCAGCCGCCGGGCCAGGCCTGAATCATACGAGGGAGGGCAGGTGAACATAATAGTCTGCATTAAACAGGTGCCGGACACGGAAGCCCGGGTGCAGATCAGCGAACAGGGCAACTCGATCGACAGCGGGCAGATCAATTTCATCCTGAACCCGTTCGACGAGTACGCGGTCGAGGAGGCCCTGCGCACCCAGGAAAAACTGGGCGGCGAGGTGACCGTAGTCACCTTGGGCGATGAGTCGGCCGAGAACGCGATCCGCACCGCGATGGCCATGGGCGCGGACAAGGGAATACTGCTCAAGGCCGACCGCGCAACGGACGACCCGTTGCAGGTGGCGCGCGCCCTGGCGGCCGAAATCGCCAGCGGCGAGTTCGACATCGTGTTTTTCGGCAAGCAGGGCGTGGGCAACGAGCACGGCCAGGTCGGAATGGCCTTGGCCGAGCTGATCGGCGTGCCGGGCATCTCCGGGGTGAGCCGTCTGGAGGTCTCCGCCGGCGCGGTCAAGGGCGCCCGCGAGGTCGAGGGCGGCATGGAGCTGTTCGAGTGCGGCCTGCCGGCGGTGATCAGCACCCAGAAAGGCCTGAACGAGCCGCGCTATCCCTCGCTGAAAGGGCGCATGGCGGCCAAGAAAAAGCCGCTCGAGGTGAAGCCGGTGGCCCTGGCCGCGCCGCTGCTGACTGTCGAGGCCCTGGCCTATCCGCCGCAGCGCGAGCGCGGTCGTGTGCTGGGCGAGGGATCGGCCACTGTGGCCGAGCTGGTGCGCTGCCTGAAGGAAGAGGCCAAGGTCATCTGACCCCTGCCCGGGGCCGCGCAAGAGCGCCCCGGTCCGAACGAGACAACGAACAAGGAGCAGGATAAATGTCTTTCAACGTTCTGGTGATAACGGAACAGGCGGACGGCGGCGAGCTGAAGAAGTCGAGCCGCGAGGCGCTGGGCCTGGCCCGCGCCCTGGTGGAAAAGGCCGGCGGCGGCGAGGTGAGCGCCCTTCTGCTGACAGCCGCGGCGGGCGAGCTGCCCGCCAAGCTGGCCGCCTGCGGCGCGGACCGCGTGTTTCTTCTTGAGGCGGCCGATTGTCAGTACTACCAGCCGGGCGTGTACGCCGCGGCGGGCAAGGCCGCGGTGGAGGCCTGCGGGGCATCCGCAGTCCTGGTCCCGGGCAGCGCCCTGGGCCGTGACCTCACCCCGCGCCTGAGCGCCCGTCTGGGCGCCCCGGCGGCCACGGACTGCATCCAGGCCGAGCTGGAGGGCGGGAAAGTCAGCGCCCTGCGTCCGGCCTACGGCGGCAAGATACAGATGCGGGTGGCGTTCGCTGCCTCCCCGGCCATCCTCTGCCTGCGGCCCAACGTGTTCCGGGCCTGCCCGGCGGACAGCTCCCGCGCGGCCAAAGTGGAGCCTCTGGCCGTTGCCCTGACCGACAAGGACCGGGCCCTCAAGATCACGGGCCTGGAGCGCAAGCAGAGCGAGACCCCGGACGTGGCCGAGGCCAATATCGTGGTCTCGGGCGGACGGGGCATGCGCGAGGGCGGCGGGTTCAAGATGCTCGAGGAGCTGGCCGGCGCCCTGGGCGCCGGTGTCGGGGCCAGCCGCGCCGCGGTGGACTCCGGCTGGCGTCCCCACAGCGACCAGGTCGGCCAGACCGGCAAGTTCGTCAGCCCCTCGCTCTACGTGGCGGTCGGTATCAGCGGTGCGGTGCAGCACCTGGCCGGGATGATCGACTCGAAGGTGATCGTGGCGATCAACAAGGACGCGGACGCGCCGATTTTCAAGGTGGCCAACTACGGGATCGTGGGCGACGCGTTCGAGGTGGTCCCGGTCCTGATCCAGGAAATGAAGAAACACGCCTGATCCGGGCGGCCCCTCGGGGCGCCCCTGACAGCGGAGGAACGGCTTGTCCGAAGACAAATACGATGCAATAGTGGTCGGCGCGGGCCCCTCGGGGATCAGCGCCGCGATCACCATGGCCCGCGCGGGCCTGAGCGTGGTGGTCCTGGAACGCGGTGAGTACCCCGGCTCGAAGAACCTGTTCGGCGGGATACTGTTCACCACCATCCTCAACCGTCTGGTCCCGGAATTCTGGAAAGAGGCCCCGGTCGAGCGTCACGTGATCGAGCGGCGTTTCAGTTTCCTGAACCAGGACAGCGAGGTCGCCCTGGACCTGACCTGCGGCGCCTATGACCAGCCGCCGTTCAACAACTCGTTCGTCGTGCTGCGCAGCCGTTTCGACCGCTGGTTCGCCGAGCAGGCCGAGGCCGCCGGGGCCGAAATCTTCCCCGAGGTGGTGGTGGACGATTTTGTGCGGCGCGACGGCAAGATCGTGGGCATCCTGGCCCGCGGCGAGGGCGGCGAGCACGATGAGCTTCTGGCGGACGTGGTGATCTGCGCCGAGGGCGCCAACAGCCTTCTGGCCGAGAAGAGCGGGCTGCACCGTCAGATGAAGCCCGGCAACCGTCTGGTGGCGGTCAAGGAGATCATCCAGCTCAACCGCGAGACCGTGGAGGACCGTTTCCACCTGGAAGCCGACCAGGGCGCGGCCTACGAGTTCTTCGGCGGGGCTGTGCAGGGCATGCTGGGCTCGGGTTTCATCTACACCAACCGCGACAGCATCTCCGTGGGCGTGGGCTGCACGGTTGAGGATTTCATGGCCCGCAAGCTCAACCCCAACGACCTGCTGGAGAGCTTCAAGGCCCACCCGCGGGTGAAGAACCTGGTGCGCGGGGGCACGGTGGCGGAGTACTCGACCCACATGCTGGCCGAGGAGAGCTACGACGAACTGCCGCAGATGGCCGGGGACGGTCTGTTGCTGGTGGGGGACGCCGCCGGGCTGATCAACTCCTCGATCTACCACGAGGTGACCAACCTGGCCATGGCCAGCGGCGTGTTCGCCGGCGAGACCGTGATCGCGGCCAAGGCGAAGGGGGACTTTTCGAAGGATAGCCTCTCCACCTACCGCAACAAACTGGAGTCCTCGTTCGTTCTTAAGGACATGTTCCATTTCCGGAACATGATTCATTTCCTGAAAGCCCGCCCGCAGTTCCTGAACGAGTATCCGGAACTGATGCTGGAGCTGGCGCGGGACTATTTCACGGTTAACGAGACGCCGAAACTGCAGGTGCGCAAAGATATAGTGCGCAAGGCCCGGGCGCGGCTGAAGCTGCTGCCCCTGCTTAAAGACCTGTGGGCGGCCCGGGGAGCGATGGTATGACGAGCGCCGATGTGATCAAGCCCACACCGGTTGTATCGCTGGAGGACAAGCTGGCCCTGGTCAAGCGCAAGATCGCCAAGACCAGCCATATCAGTGTTGACCAGCCGGCGTTCCAGGCCGACCCGGACAAGGTGGTGCTGTTTGTCTGTCCGGCCAAGGTCTACGAGAAGAACGAGGAAAGCGGCGAGTGCATAGTGAATTTCGAGAACTGCCTGGAGTGCGGGACCTGCCAGGTGGCGGCGCGCGCCTATGTGAAGTGGGACAACCCGCAGGGCGGTTTCGGCGTGACCTATGCCATGGGCTGAGCCGGTTCGAACGTCAAAATATTTTGAGAATAATGAGGGACGGGTGAAAGCTCGTCCCTTTTTATTTGCCTGAATTCTTTCACACCCCGTCGGCTTACGCCGCCACCCCTCTTTTTAGAGGGGATTCGAAGCGCCGTTCTCCGGGCAACGCAGGCAGCCTCGGGCATGGGCTGTTCAAATCCCCTCTCGAGAGGGGTGCCCGCGCCAGCGGGCGGGGTGTGTTACGGCCGAGTCCGGTAAAAAGCAAACGGGCGAACACAAGCTTCACCCCGACGGAAAATCACAGCCGGTCGTTATTCCGGGATTCCTCTTTCATCCTCGATCCTCGGTGGGGCACGGTGCACCGTGCCAAAAAGATATTTTCGTCCTTTCGGTCTTGCCCGAAAGGACCAAAGGGCGCGAGGGCCGCGAACTCGTCCCAGCCGCAACTCTCTTTCAAACAGTGGTGTTCCCGAAGATTTGATTTCGCTGCAATGTGCAGCGGCGGCGCTGCCGCGAATCGCCGCCGCACTCTGACGCATTTTACACCCAGACCGTTTTACAGGCAACTGCACGCTGCCCTGGCGGGAGGCTCAGACATGCGCGGCCCCCAAAGACAAATACGACGGCCCGGTGGGCCGCTCAGAGATTACTGCCAGTTTCGATAAGTCCTTAACAAAAAATAGATCATGTATCCGACAAGACTGCGGCCGAGACGAACAAATTCAACACTCTTATACAATACAGGCACATGTGCACCCGGACATACGAATTTATAAACGCTGTGAATGGTCTCATCTTCCTGCTTGGTAAGAAAACTATTAATCCTTAAAAATCCAAGAGCGGGACCAAAAAGTGAATTTTTATCTTCAGGTTCAATCCATCCATTTTGTTTTGCAATACCCCGAACCAGGGTTTCTAAAGCTACTCTGGCGTTAGTAAGTGCTCCATTTAAATCCGCATCCGCCTTTCGAAAATCATCAGCAGATTGCTCCAGCAAGTGTATTATTTCTCTATTGGCAGACAATCCAGAATTCTCAATCTCTTTATATAGATCATCTTCACAGAAAGCGCTTTCTCCCAAATCAGGGTCAAACCTAACAACGTCACCATTCTCAAACCTATATCCGTCAAGCATCAGGCATTTTTCAAGGTCCGCCCATTGCTCATCAAACTTATAACGTGGCTGCACTTCTGTACGTAAGCTGTTTTTCTTATTCACAGTTTCCTGTACTACAAGCATAAGACACTCAAAATCAGCATTTTTTATCTTTGAAAAAACATCTCCAAAAACATCTATGTTGTACTTATCCGCTATATCCGAGACGATTTCATATGGTAAATATCTAAGTAACTGCGCGATTGATATTCTCGTGCGTCTTGAAAACATATCATTCTCCTTTCAGAGAACAAAAGGGAACGCACAAAAATCCTCACCACAGCCCGGAGGCGGCGGTTTTCTTTTTCTTTCCGCCGGAGGCGCTCTTGCCGGCCAGGCGTGCCCTGTGCTCCATCAACTGGTCGCGCAGGAGGGCGGCGCGCTCGAAATCCAGGGCCTTGGCCGCCTCGCGCATCTCGTTCTCCAGGATGCTGATCCGGGTCTCCAGGTCCAGCTCGCGGCCGTAGCTGGGCCGGCCGCCATCCGCGGCCAGGGCCGGGGCCTCGCGCAGGCGGCGGTCGGCCACGGCGGTGGAGAGCATCACCTGCTCCACGCTCTTGCGGATGGTCTGGGGCTGGATGCCGTGGGCCTCGTTGTAGGCCAGCTGCAGCTTGCGCCGCCGGGTGGTCTCGCCGATCGCCCGCTGCATGGAGCCGGTCATCCGGTCGGCGTACATGATGACCTTGCCGTTGACGTTGCGCGCGGTGCGCCCCATGGTCTGGATGAGCGAGCGCTCGGAGCGCAGGAAGCCCTCCTTGTCGGCATCCAGGATGGCCACCAGCGAGACCTCGGGCAGGTCGAGGCCCTCGCGCAGAAGGTTGATCCCGACCAGCACGTCGAAATTGCCCAGCCGCAGGTCGCGCAGGATCTCGATGCGCTCGATGGCCTCGATGTCGGAGTGCATGTAGCGCACCCGCACCCCCATCTGGGACATGTATTCCGTGAGGTCCTCGGCCATGCGCTTGGTCAGGGTGGTGACCAGGGTGCGCTCGGAACGGTCGGCGCGCTGCCGGACCTGTTCCAGGAGGTCATCCACCTGACCCTTGACCGGCCGCACCTCCACCTCGGGGTCGACCAGGCCGGTGGGCCGGATGATCTGCTCCACCACCTCACCGCCGCACTTTTCCAGCTCGTAGTCGGCCGGGGTGGCGGAGACGAAGATGACGCGGTCGAGGACCGACTCGAACTCGTGGAACTTCATCGGCCGGTTGTCCAGGGCGCTGGGCAGGCGGAAGCCGTGCTCGACCAGGGTGCTCTTGCGGGAGAAGTCGCCCTCGTACATCGCGCCGACCTGGGGTACGGTGACGTGGGACTCATCCAGCACGAGCAGGAACTCGTCCGGGAAATAGTCGAACAGGCAGGCCGGGCGCTCGCCGGCGGCGCGGCCGGCCAGGTGCCGGGAGTAGTTCTCGATGCCGGAGCAGTAGCCCACCTCGAGCATCATCTCGATGTCGTAGTTGGTGCGGGATTCCAGGCGCTGGGCCTCGAGCAGGCGCTCCTGGGAGCGCAGCTCGGCCAGGCGGCCGCGCAGTTCCTCCTGGATGCTGCGCACCGCGGCCTCGAGCTGGGGCCGCTCGATCACGAAATGCTTGGCCGGGTAGATGGCGCAGTAGTCCTGGGTGCCCAGCACGTTTCCGGTGAGCGGGTCGATACGGCTGATGCGCTCGACCTGGTCACCGAACAGCTCCAGGCGCAAGGCAGTTTCTTCATACGCCGGGAAGACCTCGATGACGTCGCCGCGCACCCGGAAGCGGCCGCGGGCGAAATCTAAATCATTGCGCTCGTAGTGGATGTCGACCAGGTGACGCAGGATGGCGTCGCGCTCGGCCTCCTGGCCCACCTTGAGCGACAGGAGCAGGCGGGCATAGTCCTCGGGTGAGCCCAGGCCGTAGATCGAGGAGACGCTGGCCACGATGATGACATCCGGCCGGGAGAGCAGGGCGCTGGTGGCCGCCAGGCGCATGCGGTCGATGTCCTCGTTGATCGAGCTGTCCTTCTCGATGTAGGTGTCCGTGGCCGGCAGGTAGGCCTCGGGCTGGTAGTAGTCGTAATAGCTGATGAAATACTCGACCGCGTTGTGCGGGAAGAAGCCTTTCAGCTCGCCGTAGAGCTGGGCGGCGAGGGTCTTGTTGTGGCTGATCACCAGGGCCGGCCGACCCCAGTCGGCGATGACGTTGGCGATAGTGAAGGTCTTGCCGGAACCGGTCACCCCCAGCAGGGTCTGGAAGCGGCGGCCGTCGCTCAGACCCGCCTCCAGCTCGCGGATCGCGGCGGGCTGGTCTCCAGCCGGAGGATAGGGAGCTTCCAAGCGGAACACGCTCATTTGAGTGCAACCTCCTGCCCGCCCGGCATCGGGCTTGATTTTTAGCGCGCCGGGGGGTAAGCTTATCCAGTCTGAAGGAGAAACGAGTGCATATAATAATATACACGAAGAGAAGAGAAAAACCATTTGTACTGGGAAAGGCCGGACTGCTTATGACTCTGGCGGCCGGACTGACCCTGGCCTGCGCCGCGGCGGGCCTCTGGTACGTCCGTCAGAGCGGCCGCCTGGACGGGAAGCTGTCCGGGCTGCGCGCGGGCCTGGGCCTGGCGCGGATCAACCTGCGGGCCGCGGACAGCGCGGCGGACCTGGCGCGCGGGAACCTGGCGAAACCCGATCCGCGGAACCTGACACTGCTGACTGGCCGGCCCGACAGCCTGCCGGACGAGGTCGTGCCGGAACCGCAGGCGGCGCGGACGCTGGAGGCCGCAGGGCGCTGGGCGATCCAGGTCTCCTCGCGCCGGTTGGAGGCGGACGCCCGGGCCGAAGCCGCGGCCCTGGGCCGCCGGACCGGCCTCAGTCCCGGAGTGGAGCGGGTCGCGGTGGGGGTGCAGGTCTGGTTCCGGGTGCTGATAACGGGCCTGCCGGATGAGGCCGCGGCGCGCGGCCTGGCCGACAGCCTGCTGGCCGCGGGGGCGATCCACGAGTACGTGCTGCAGGAGAGAAACCGACCAGTGAATGCGATAGAGCCTTAACCTGAAGAACGGTGGTGCACAGAAATGGACCCGAGAGAGCTGGAATACCGGCTGGAAGAGGCCGAGCAGAAACTGGCCGTCCTTGAGGAGCGTGAGAAAAAGCTGCGCAACCAGGTGCTGCGCCTGACCGCGGTGGCGATGGCCCTGTCTGAAAAGCTCCAGGAAAAGAAAATCCTGCAGAGCGAGCAGTTCGAGGACCGCGTGCAGGCCCACCTGAAGACCCTGGACCGTGAGATATCGGACCGCCGGACCGAGCGCCTGCTGGATGAGCTGCTCGGCTCGGAGAATGCGGATGATCCGGCCGGAAGCTGAGGCGGGTGTTGTCAGCCCAGGCCTGCCAGGCAACGCGAGATTTCGTCGCGCCGGGGGCTGGAAGGGTCGAGGACCAGGAATTCCTGGAGGTGGGTGCGGGCCTGGACCGTGTTGCCCAGGCGCAGCAGGGCCAAGCCGAGGTTAAGGTGGGTGGCCGGGTCGCGCGGGTTGAGCCCCAGCGCCTTGCGGTAGCAGCCGGCGGCGCTGCGCAGCTCGCCGCTGCGGGCCAGGGCCACGCCCAGGTTGCTCCAGGCTTTCCAGTAGTCGGGGTGTTCCTTGATGGCGCGGCGGTACTCGGCCATGGCCTCGAACTGGCGCCCCTGCTGGCTGAGCACGGCCCCCAGGTTGTTCCGGGCGTAGGGGTCGGAGGGGTCGAGGGCGGCGGAGCGGGCGAAACATTCCTCCTGCTGCGCGCCGTACGCGGAGTCGCCGCCGATCAGGTCCACCCCCTCGTCGAACCAGCGCCAGGCGTCCCAGGTGCGGGTCAGGCGCTCCCGGTTGCGGGTGTCCTGGGTGATGAGCCAGAGAGCCAGGGGCAGGGCCGGCAGCAGGAAGGCGGCCCCCCAGGCCCAGGTCCGCAGCCCGCCCTCCGCGCGGTAGACCCCCGGCAGTCCCAGCATCCCACCGTAAAGCCAGAATATCCCAAGCATAAAAACAAAGCCCAGACCGTACAGTCCGAGCGCCCCGAGCAGACCCAGCCGCAACGCGGCCAGGGCACGCTCCATCCGGCCCAGCTCACGGCCCGGCCTGCGCGGCGGCAAGAACGGCAACCTCATGGCTTCTCCGCCCTCCCGGTCATGGGGACAAAACGCACCGGGATTATCTCCCGCCGGGCCACCTTGCCGCCTTTACGGGTGTAGAGCACCAGTTCCTGCAAGTGCCGTCCCTCCGGCACCACCAGCCGCCCGGCCTCGGCGAGCTGGTCCAGCAGGGGCCCGGGGACCTCGACCGGGGCCGCGGTGAGGATTATCCCGTCGAACGGGGCTTCCTCGGGCCAGCCGGCGTAACCGTCCCCGGCGCGCACGGCGACACTCCGGTAGCCCAGGCGGTGCAGCAGCCTGTCGGCGGTGGCGGCCAGTGAGGGCAGTATCTCCAGGCTCCAGACCCGCGCCCCCATCTCGGCCAGGACCGCCGCCTGGTAGCCGGAGCCGGTCCCGATCTCGAGGACCCGGCAGCCGGGACGGATTTCGAGCAGTTCGCTCATCAGGGCGACGATATAGGGCTGCGAGATGGTCTGCCCCTGGCCGATCGGCAGCGGATAATCTCCGTAGGCCTGGCCTTGCTGGTCCGCCGGCACGAACTGGTGCCGCGGCACCCGCTCCATTGCGCGCAGGACATTGCGGTCCCGCACGCCCCGGGCCCGGATCTGGGTCTCGACCATGGCCAGCCGTTCGACGGCGCGGCTGGTGTCGCGTACGCTACGGTTGAAATCTATCATCTCGCTCTTTCCGGCCGGCCATTCACCGACCTTTATTACAATATGCGGCCGCGACCTGCCGCGGGCAACAACTCCCGCCTCAAGGACCGGATGAGGGGCCTCCGGAGGCGGCAGGCCGATCTTACTTGACTTTCGTACGGAGGCTATGTAGCTTATAGCCGGGTGCGTTAAACTCATTAATTTAGGTTAATTACGTTGTGCCAACCGGTAGTTTCCGCCTCTGATGCATCTATATTCTGCCGAACGAGAACACTCTGCCTTACCGAATACGGAAGCACATCCGCGTGAGAGCCGGACGGCGGCGGCGGCGCAACGACAGAAGCCGATAACATTACAAAGGACCCCTTGATGAATGAAGGCAGCAAGTATTTAATCGACAAAGTCGGGATCATCGGGACGAAGAAAAAAGCGCAGCAGATCGCCGAGACCGTATCCTCCGCCGGGATCGAGGTGGTGCTGTACGGCCCGACCGAGGAGGACTGCCAGCGCGCGATCAACGGCATCTCGGAGTCGATAGACCGGGAAATCCAGCGCTGGGGCATGACCGCCTCGGACAAGCGCGCGATCCTGGCCCGGATAAGCACCACCACGGACATGGACAAGGGTGGCGAGTGCAAGGTGGTGGTAGAGGCGATGGGCCTCACCCTGGACGAAAAACGGGAATACCTCCTGAAAGTCCAGAACAACTGCCCCAAGATCGAACTCTACATCATCCACATCAGCACTCTCAGCGTGACCGAAATCGCCTCCTCCAGCACACTCAAGAAAAAAGTCTTAGGCATGCATTTCCTGGAGCCTGTACCCAAGACCCCGGTGGTGGAGCTGGTGCGCGGCATGGCCACGGACAGCCACACGGTGGAGCTGGCCAAGGAGTTCGCCCGCCGTCTGGGCAAGACCAGCGTGGAGGTGTTCGAGTACCCGGGCTACATCACCACCCGCGTGATCCTGCCGATGATCAACGAGGCCATGTTCGTGCTGATGGAGGGCATTGCCTCGGCCGAGGACATCGACACGGCGATCAAGCTGGGGTTCAACATGCCGATGGGCCCCCTGGCCCTGGCCGACCAAATGGGCCTGGACGATATCCAGCGCCGGATGGAAAACCTCTTTCACGAGCTGGGCGAGCCCCAGTTCCGTCCCTGCCCGCTGCTGAAGAAAATGGTGCGCGCCGGACGGGTCGGACGCGCCTCGGGAGAGGGTTTCTTCAAGTACGAAAAGAAAGAGGATTGAGCCGTCCCCTCCCGGGCGGAACCGGATAGACATAGAGCGTAAAGTGTTCGGACCCAACACAGGAGCAAATATTAATGCTGATTTTAGTCATCAATTGCGGCAGCAGCAGCGTAAAATACCAGCTTATCAACACCGAGAGCGGGGTCTCCCTGGCACGCGGCGGCGTGGACCGGATCGGCATGTCCGGGGCGGTGATCTCGATCAGCCGGCATGACGGCTACAGCGCCAAGTTCGGGGCCGAAATCCTCGACCACACGGTGGCCATCGAGCAGATACTGATCTACCTGGTGCACCCGAAACACGGGGTGATCAAGGACAAGTCCGAGGTGGACGCCGTAGGACACCGGGTGGTGCACGGCGGCACGCAGTTCACCGAGAGCGTGCTGATCAGCGAAGAGGTGATGGGCAAGATACGCCAGTGCATCGACCTGGCCCCCCTTCACAACCCGCACAACATCCGGGGCATCAATGCCTCGCTCCGCAACCTGCCGGGCATTCCGCAGGTGGCCGTTTTCGACACCGCTTTCCACAGCACCCTGCCGGCCAAGGCGTTCCTCTATCCCCTGCCCCTGGTGCTCTACCGCCGCTACGAGATTCGGCGCTACGGGTTCCACGGCACCAGCCATTATTATGTGGCGCGGCGGGCCGCCGACCTGCTGGGCAAGCCGAAAAGCGAACTCAAGATCATCACCGCGCACTTGGGCAACGGCTGCAGCATCACCGCGGTTGACGGGGGCAAGAGCGTGGACACCTCGATGGGCCTCACCCCGCTGGAGGGCCTGGTCATGGGAACCCGCTGCGGAGATATCGACCCCTCGATCATCCTGCACGTAATGGGGCGCGAGGAGCTGACCCTGAGCGAGGCCAACACCCTGCTGAACAAACACAGCGGGCTGCAGGGCCTTTCGGGCATCTCCAGTGACATGCGCGACCTGATCTCGGAGATGGACAAAGGCAACGAGCAGGCCCGCACCGCGATCGAGGTTTACTGCTACCGCCTGAAGAAGTACATCGGGTCCTACGCCGCGGCCATGGGCGGGGTGGACGCCCTGGTGTTCACCGCCGGGGTGGGAGAGAACAGCCCGGTGATCCGCAAGCTCTCCTGCGAGGGGCTGGGGTTCCTGGGCCTGGAGGTGGACGACGCACTCAACGACGCACCGGAGCGCGGCGAGCGGCTGATCAGCCCGGAGGGCACGCGGGGCAAGGTGATGGTGATCCCGACCAACGAAGAGCTGGTGATCGCCCGCGACACCGAGCGGATCGTGAACGAGATGGAAAAGTAGAGCGGTTCCGCAATACGCGACGAATGCAAAGGGGGTGCGTTGAAGCCGCACCCCCTTATTTTTTTCCGGCCCCTTTTTTCCCTTCCGCGGGCGAGGGTCTCGACGGTCCGGTCTCCTCCTCGCTCTCCGGCGGCGGATAGACCGCCAGCAGGGCCAGGACATCCACCGCGGTGAAGCGGCTCTCGGTGCCGCGCTCCCGGATCATGCGTCTCAGGGCGGCCATCACCGCCGGCGGGAAGAACTCGGGCGGCAGACGGGTCAGGCGGCCGAGGATCGCCTCCGGGTGCTCCTGAAGCATGCGCGGGTTGCAGATCGCCAGGACCATCTTGCGCTGGAACACCTCGGCCAGGTGCTCCAGGTCGCGGTACAGGTTGAGCAGCCCCACCTGGCGCTTGAAATTCTGGATGAAGCGTGGCGTGAGTTCCTGGTTCTCGCGCAGGCGGCGCACCAGCGGCACCGCAGTCTTCAGGTAGAACTTCATGAGCAGGTCCAGGTAGCGCAGCGGCGCGCCCAGCACGAACCTCTCGGCGTGGGCCAGCACCACCGGGACCACCTCGATCAGGCTCTCGTCCTCCAGCTCAGCGGTGTCCAGGCTGGCCAGCAACCGGTAGCCCTGGGTCTTGAAATCCAGTTCTCGCACCACCCGGCCGGTTTTCTTCGACAGCAGCTTGCGGTTGGCCCGCTCCCCGATCTGGCTGAAAAAAAAGCGCAGCTCCAGCAGGTCCTCGTAATCATTGGTCGCGTCCATCAGGCTGTCGGCCAGACGGAGGGCGCGGCGGGCGAACTCGAGGCGTAGCGCGGCCGTGTCCATCGTGCCGGCCTCCTCGCGCAGGACCAGCAGGGCGCGGTCTTTCTCGGGCGAGGGAGCCAGGCGCTCCAGCAGGTCGGGCACGCGCACGGCCAGCAGGTGGTGGTAGGCGGTCAGGTCGCCCGGGTCGCGGACTGACGCGGCCAGGGCCAGGGCGCGCCGCAGGAACGGCTCCAGGGACGGGGTGCGTTCCAGCTCGCGCTGGATGAACCCGAACGCGGCATCCAACTCCTCGAGGCGGTCCAGCTCGGGCAGGCGGGCCTCCAGGGCGCTCTGGCAGCGCTCGGCCAGGTCGCGCAGGGCCAGCAGCGGAAGGGGCTCCACTGGCAGCGGCAGACGGGCCAGCAGGCGGGCGGCCCAGAGGTCGGGGTCGCGGCGCGCCTCGGCCAGGCTGGCCTGGGCGGCGCTGGCGGCCAGGGAGCGGACACGGGTGGGGTTCAACAGCGGGGCCTTGAGTGCGATCACCTCGCGGCGCAGCGCGTCCTGAAGACGGGCCTGGAACTCGGCGCTGCGGCGCAGGAGGTTCACCTGCTCGGGCGGCAGGCGGCGCAGCAGGATCAGGTTCAGCCGTTTCTGGCCCGAGTTAAGATACTCGAGCAGGCTGTCCTTGGTCGGACGGGGAGCCGTGTCGCCGCCGGCGCGGCAGAGCTCGACCAGGACATCCTCCAGCACCGCGGACAGGGCGCGCCGGGGTGAGGACCCGGCGGCGGGACGCTCAACCATTCAGGGGACCCTCCCGGCCGGCGGACGGCTCAGAGCAGCGGCAGGTAGCGCTCCATCTCGTATTCGCTGATGTGCTGATGATAGTTTCGCCACTCGATTTTCTTGTTCTGGACGAACTTGTCGAACAGGTCATCCCCCAGCGCCTTGCGCACCAGCTCGCTTTTCTCCAGCAGGCGCACGGCGTCCAGCAGGTTGTCCGGCAGGCGGTCGATGCCGCGGGAGACTATCTCCTCCGGGCTCAGGCGGGTCAGGTCCTCCTCCACCGCCGGGGGCAGCGCGTAGCCCTTCTCGATCCCCTCCAGCCCGGCGGCCAGCATCACCGAAAAGGCCAGGTAGGGGTTGCAACTCGGGTCCGGGGCGCGGAACTCCACCCGCACCGACTCCTTCATGTGTGGGTTGTAACGCGGCACCCGCACCAGGCTGGAGCGGTTGCGGAAACCCCAGGTCACGTTGACCGGGCTGTCGTAGCCCGCCACCAGGCGCTTGTAGGAGTTGACCCACTGGTTGGTCACGGCCACGATCTCGGGGGCGTGGTGCAGCAGCCCGGCGATGAAGGCCTTGGCCAGGTCGGAGAGCAGGTCGGGGTCGTTCTTGTCGTAGAACAGGTTGCGCTCGCCCTGGAACAGCGACTGGTGGATGTGCATCCCGCTGCCGTCCTGGTCCTGCAGGGGCTTGGGCATGAACGTGGCGTAGACTCCGTTGCGCAGGGCCACCTCCTTGACCACCAGACGGTAGGTCATGGTGCTGTCGGCCATGCTCAGGGCGTCGCCGTAGCGCAGGTCGATCTCGTGCTGGCTGGGGGCCAGCTCGTGGTGGCTGTACTCGGTGGGGATGCCCATTTTCTCGAGGGTCAGCACAGTGTCGCGGCGCAGATCGCTGGCCACGTCCAGGGGCGTCAGGTCGAAATAGCCGCCACAGTCCAGGGTCTCGGGCTTGGGCGAGCTGTTGCGGAAATAGAAGAACTCAATCTCGGGCCCCACATAGTAGGTGTAACCCATCTTCTTGGCGCGCTGGAGGTTGCGCTTGAGGACCCGCCGCGGATCGGACTCGTAGGGCGTGCCGTCCGGCCAGACGATGTCGCAGAACATGCGCGCCACCGAGATACCGTCCCCGCTGGTTCTCCAAGGCAGCAGACAGAACGTGTCCGGGTCGGGCCAGGCGACCATGTCGCTCTCCTCGGCCCGGGTGAAGCCCTCGATCGAGGACCCGTCGAAGCCCTTGCCGTTCTCCAGGGCGTCCTCCAGCTCCTCCACGGTTATCGCGAAGCTTTTCAGGTAGCCTAACATGTCGGTGAACCACAGGCGGATGAACTTGACCCCGCGCTCGCGGGCCGCCCGCATGACGTACTGCCGGCTGTCCTCATGCATGTTCTGTTCCCCCGGATGCGGGCTTGCCGCTGGTTGAATCCTCCGCCTGAGCGCCCCCGCCCAGGAAATAGCGCCGGGCGAAAGCGCAGGCCTCCTCGAAAATGCTGCTCGGCCGACCCCGCCCGTCCAGCTCCAGCACGATCATCCCGCTGAAAGCCGGAGCGCGCAGCGCCTCGGCCAGGCGGGCCATGTCGAGGCCGCCCGTGCCGGGCACCAGGTGCAGGTCGAGATGGATGTTGGCGACATTGTCGTTCAGGTGGACCGAGCTGACCCGGTCGCTGCAGGCCTCCAGCTCGGCCACGGCATCGCTGTTGTTGAATATCACGTGGCCGGTGTCGATACACAATCTCAGACTGCTTCGTCCCGAGGCGGCGATGAAATCGTACAGCTCGCGCACCTCCCGGCCGTAGCGGCGGTTGCGGTGGGCCGGCATGTTCTCCAGGCCCAGGACGAACTCGCGCTCGGCGGCCAGGTCGGCCAGGCGCAGCAGGCTTTCCTGGGTGCGCTCCACCATCTCGCGGTACTCACGGTCCGAACTGTCCCGGCCGGCTGTGAACGGGTGCACCACCAGATGGTGCGCGCCCAGATACTCGGCCTGGTCCATCGATTCCTTGACCAGGGCCTCCCAGGCGCGCATGCGCTCGGCCGGCGGGTCGCCGAACTCGCCCACCGTGAACGGGGCGTGCACCGAGACCACCTCCAGGCCCAGCCGCCGCCGGCAGAGCTCCACCTCTTCGATCACGATGTCCGGGTTGCGCGGGTCCAGGTGCATGTTGTTGCCCCAGACCTCCACGTTGCGGAACCCGCCCGCGGCGATACGCTCCAGCGCCTCGATCAGCGGCTTCTTGATGAAGCTGGTCGTGGAATAGACCAGCCGCCGCCCGCCGAACACCTCATCGATAATCTCTGCGGCCCGCCCGTGTGCAGCTTTCCCTGACAATTCTCACTCTCCGGTCTGAACCGTGCCGGAATTATCCTCACGGTAACGGCGGACTTTCTCATCCCAGTCCACCACCCGCAGCACCGCCTGGCGGTGCTTTTCCAAATCCTGGGCCAGCTTGTCCTCGCCGCCCAGGGGGTAGCCCATGCGCCGGGCCAGGAAAGCGAATTCCTCGCTGCCCTCGGCCGGGACCACCAGGTCGCGGGCGTGCCCGCGCAGGATACGCAGGGCGTTGATCAGGTGGCGCAGGAAACGGTGCGCCTCGCGCAACGCCCGGTAAGTGGCCTCATCCAGATAACCGCCCGCGTGCAGGGCCTTGAGCGCGGCCCGGGTGCCGGTCAGCCGAACCGACTGGTCGGCCGCCCCGTGCTCCACCTGCAGGTGCTGCACATGGTATTCGATGTCCACCAGGCCGCCGCGGCTGAACTTGGCGTTCCAGGCCCCGGGGACGACGAACTCCTCGAGCTGGCGGTTGCGCAGCCGGTACAGCTCCTCGATATTCAGCGCTCGGCCGCTGTAGACAAAACTGTCGCGCACGGCCAGCACCCTGTCGCCCAGGCCGGAGTCGCCGGCGATGAAACGCAGCCGAACCAGGCACTGGCGCTCGAAGTCCCAGGCCGGGCCGCTGTCGCTGTAGTATTCCTCCACCTGGCGCAGGGTGCTCGAGAGCGACCCCTGGTTGCCGTAGGGGCGGAACCGCAGGTCCAGCTCGAAGATGCCTTTTTCCTTCGAGCGGATCGTGCGGATGATCTGCTGGGCCAGCTTCTCGTGGTACTCGCGGTTGGAGATCGCCTCGGCGCCCGAGGTGCGCCCCTTGCAGGAGTGCACGAAGAGCAGCTCGATGTCCGAGGCGTAGCCCAGCTCGCGTCCTCCGGCCTTGCCCAGGGCGAACACGGCGAAACGGCAGGGTGTGCCGTCCTCGCATACCGGATGTCCGTATCTGCGGCTCAAGTCGCTGTGGCAGATACGGTAGGCCGCCTCGATCACCACCTCGGCCAGGTCGGTCAGCTCACGGCTGAACTCGGTGAAACTGTCGATCTTGTCCAGGATGTGCCGCATGTCGATGCGGAACATCTCGCGGTCCTTGAAGCTGTTGAGCGCATCCGCGGCCGCCTCGTAGCTGGTCTGGCCGACCAGGGCCATCTCGCACTCGGCCCACATGGTGGCTTTGTCCTTGTAGCTCTCCAGTCCTTCCAAATCCGCGATCACCGGCAGGAGGTTCTCATACTGGATACGGAGAAAATCCTCCCACAGAAAATTGCTCGTGCCGAACAGGCGGGCCAGGGCCTCCATCACGGTCTGCTCGTTGAAATCCAGCAGCTTCAGGCCCTGCGCCCCCGGAGCCTCCTGCTCCGCGTAGATGCGCTCGACCAGGCGTTCGAAGTTGTTCAGGGCCATGGTCGGGTCGGGGCTGCGCACCAGCAGGTGCGAGAACTGCTTGACCAGCGCGACGATGAACCGGAGCTGATCGGTGCGCCGCTCCCCGGTGATCTTCGCCCCCTGGCGGTCGGTGATGAAGAAGCGGTCCTCCACCTTGCCGCCGCGGGTGCGGATACGGATGTTGCGGATATCCACCCCGCGCATGGCCAGGGCGTTGGTGAACAGGTAGAGGAACGCCGGGGTGTCGTCCGCCCGGATGTCCATCACCGTGTAGCGCTCCGAGGACTCGTTGTCCAGCTCGACCCGCACGGGCAGGAGCTTGTGCTCCGCCTCGTGGCTGGCGCGCGACAGGTACTCAATCACCCGGGCGTTGACCTCGCGGCGGGCCTGCTCGACCTGGCCCTGCTGCAGCATCCCGGCCAGACTGTCCAGACGGCGCTCCAGCTCGTCCCAGTCCGGTTCGGCGCCCAGCACGTGCACCGTGAAGTTGTCGACAATCTTCTTGCGCCGCAGGAACGCCGCCTCGGGGCTGTCGGCGGCGGGCTGCGGACGGCGCACCCGGCGCGAAAAGCGCAGGTCGAAACGCGAGGGCACGGCGGCAGCGCTGTCGTCCCGGGTGCTCTCGGCGTAGGTCCAGACCTCGCCCGAGACTATGCTCAACCCCTGGCTGGCCAGGCAGCCGGCGATGAGCGAGAAAATCCCCTGGTGGTCGAAAGCCACGGCCGTGATTTCCCAGACGCCCGCCTCCAGACAGTGGCGCAGCAGGCGGCAGTGCCGTCCCTGCCGCAGTTCGGCCACCGCGGCGATATGCTCGGCCACTCGAGACTGGTCGTAGCGGGTCAGGTACTCCGTGTCCAGGCGCGCCAGGTGGTCCTCGATCAGCCCGGCTCCGGAGGCCGGGACCAGGCGCAGAAGACCCGCCTTAAGCCGCTCCATCTGTCCGCCGTTGTCTGCGGCCTGGCTCATCGGAACTCCCGGTCCGGGTGCGTGGTGGCCTGTCCGTTCCTGAGGGAACAGTATCCTTGCCCCCAGATAATAACAGACGGATCGCGCCTTTACAACCCAAATGCGGGAAAAGGAAAGCCGCGGGCTTCCCTTCAGGGGCGCCCGCGGCTGACATTCCGTTGAGCCTTGCAAACCGGATCAGATATCGTAATACAGGAAGAACTCGTACGGATGGGGCCGCAGGGCCATGGCCTTCACCTCGTTCTTCATCTTGTAGTCGATCCAGGTCTCGATTACGTCCTCGGTGAACACGCTGCCCTTGAGCAGGTAGTCGTGATCCTTCTCCAGGGCCTTCAGGGCCTCTTCCAGCGAGCCCGGAGTGGTCGGGATCTTGGCCAGCTCCTCGGGCGGCAGGTCGTAGATGTTCTTGTCCATCGGGTCGCCCGGGTCGATCTTGTTCTGGATACCGTCCAGCACGGCCATCAGGATGGCCGAGAAGGCCAGGTACGGGTTGCAGCTCGGGTCCGGGCAACGGAACTCGAAGCGCTTGGCCTTGGGCGACTGGCTGTACATCGGGATACGGACCGAGGCGCTGCGGTTACGGCTGGAGTAGGCCAGGTTGACCGGGGCCTCGTAGCCCGGCACCAGACGCTTGTAGCTGTTGGTGGTCGGGTTGGTGATCGCCAGCAGGCTGGCGGCGTGCTTCAGCACTCCGCCGATGGCGTACATCGCCATCTCGCTCATGCCCGCGTACCCGTCGCCGGCGAACAGGGGCTTGCCGCCCTTCCACAGCGAGGTGTGCACATGCATGCCGGAGCCATTGTCACCGTACATGGGCTTGGGCATGAAAGTGACGGTCTTGTTGTGCTTGCGGGCCACGTTCTTGATGATGTACTTGAAGCGCATCAGGTGGTCGGCCTGCTTGACCAGCGGGGCGAAACGCATGTCGATCTCGGCCTGGCCGGCGGTGGCGACCTCATGATGCTGGCACTCGATGTCCATGCCGGAGGCGATCATGGTCATCATCATCTCGGAACGCAGGTCCTGCTGCGAATCGGTGGGCGGGACCGGGAAATAGCCCTCTTTGTGGCGGGGCTTGTAACCCAGGTTCGGGCTCTCCTCGCGGCCGCTGTTCCAGATGCCCTCGACCGAATCCAGGTAGTAGTAGGCGCTGTGGCTGTTGGCGTCGAAACGGATGTCGTCGAAGATGAAGAACTCGGCTTCCGGCCCGAAAAACGCCGTGTCGGCCAGCCCCAGCGACTGCATGTAGCGCTCGGCTTTCTTGCCGATGTTACGCGGGTCACGGGTGTAGTCCTCGCCGGTCACCGGATCGCAGATGTTGCAGATCAGGTTGATCGTCTTCACTTCCATGAACGGATCGATGAAAGCGGTGTCGGCCTCGGGCTTGACCAGCATGTCGCTCTCGTTGATCGCCTGCCAGCCGCGGATCGAGGACCCGTCGAAACCCAGCCCCTCCTCGAACACCTTCTCATCCAGCTCGCTCACCGGAACCGAGAAATGCTGCCACATTCCGGGGAAATCCATGAAGCGCAGATCGACGACCTTGACGTTCTCTTTCTTGATGAGCTCAAGAACCTCTTTCGGTCCCACAGGGTCCTCCCGTTCTGGAATCGTTGTTCCTTTTGACCACCACCGGGCTTTTTCCCGGTGGAACACCCCACAGCCCGCGCTCGGGCTTCTGAAGATTATGTCCGAATAATATAAGGCTGAATTGTTACAGGAATGTTTCGCAGCGATTAAATCACTATTAACTGCCGGTCCGGGCTGCGCTCAGCCGACAAAACGGTAGCCCACCGAGCGGACGGTCTGGATGTAGGATTTGCCCGTGGCTTCTATCTTCGAGCGGATACGTCTGATGTGGACATCCACCGTGCGCGGGCCGCCGTAATAGTCCTCGCCCCAGACCCGGGCCAGAAGGTGACGGCGGGTGCAGACCCGGCCCTTGTGCGTGGCCAGGTAGCGCAACAGCTCGTATTCCTTGAAAGTGAGGTCCACGGGCTGGCCGCTCTCGGTGACCTCGTAGGTGGAGAGGTTCAGCACCAGGGCCCCGGCGCGCACCTCCTGGGTGGGATCGACCTTGTGGAAACGCCACATCAGAAGGCGCAGGCGGGCGGCAAGCTCGGGGCTGCGGTAGGGAACCAGGAGTATTTCATCCACCAGGCGGCAGTAGTCCAGGCGCTCCAGCGTGCGCTCATCCGTGACCAGCAGCACCGGCACCTCGGTCAGCACCCGGTCGGCATCCAGCATGCGCGCCAGCTTTTCGAGCGCCTCGGGCTTGCGTCCGGCCAGCACGAACAGATCCACCAGCTCGATGCCGTCCAGGCCGGGGCCGCCCCCGGCCTCGGGCCGGGTGACCTCGTTGTCCAGCTCTGTCAGCTCGGCGGCCAGACGGCCGGCCAGCTCATCCTCGCCGGCTGGGGCCAGCAGCATCAGTCTGTGCATTCAGCTCTCCGTAAAGGGCGCATGGGCGGGACCGGCTGTCAGTCCCGGCGGGCCGGTTCGGAATCTCAATGCATAAACTGCCAATCTAACACCCGGGCGCCGATCACGAAACAAATATTTCAAACCCGGCTCAAACTGTCAGCTCATCCAGCGCCGTGGCAAAGGTTTCCAGCGCCGCGCTGTCGAAAAGGCAGAACGTGACCGCCCTCAGCGAATGCCCCCCCTGCGTGGACAGGTAGTCCGCAGTGGTGCGGAGCATCAGGCGCGCCGCCCGCTCCAGCGGAAAGCCGAAGATGCCGGTTGAGATGGCGGGCAGGGCAATGGAGACCAAGCCCCGGCTGTCGGCGAGCTCCAGGGCGCTGCGGGTGGCCGCGGCCAGCTTGCGGTCCTCCTCGCCCTCGCCCCAGCGCGGACCCACGGCGTGGATCACGTAGCGGGCCTTGAGATTCCCCCCGCCGGTAATCACCGCGGTGCCCACGGGCGTTCCGCCCAGGGCGTCGCACTCGCGCTGGATGCTGTCTCCCCCGGCGCGGCGGATCGCCCCGGCCACGCCGCCGCCCAGCACGAGCGCGCTGTTGGCCGGGTTCACGATCGCGTCCACCTCCAGGGTGGTGATATCCGCCTGCAGAAGGTTCACCCCGGTCGAACCGAAGATGCGCTCCATGACAACCTCCTTTGTCCGCTTTCGGGTGGCGTGAGTTTTTCTTCTGGAATATCTATAATATACCGAAAGAATCCGGGTCCAAAAATATGTTTGCTTGTTACATGTCGCTGGGTCGGTACATCCTCGCCCGGCATTTGTTTCGTCCTTTCGGTCATGCCCAGCATTGTCCGGTTAGGAACTTGCAGTTTGAAGCTGACCGTCTCATTTCTGCTTTGGTTTCGGCCAAAGCAGCAAAGCCAGCGGGGGCCGCGAACTCGTCCAAACCGCGACTCTGCGTCAATCTTAAGTGTTTACGGAGTCTTAAT